>NZ_JBHUMI010000020.1:0-180456 GCF_042684965.1 Ornithinibacillus salinisoli | reverse complement strand
AATGGAAAAGATGGTTGTCTTTCTAACATTTTAATCACCGCTTCAAGTATATTAGTTCTATTATAATCTAAATCAGAAGCTTTTTGGGTATACCTTCGACTTTTTCTGGACTTTTTCAGCAGCCTCGCCTTTCCTCCCGCAGGAGTCTTCGTGTATTTCTTCCGCTAGAATAGTGCGCTTCAATTTCATGGCATGTATTCTATTCCATTAGAAAGAGTTCCACAAAACGTTTATAGCATGGGCTAACACTATTCCTAATCAGAAGATAACCATCAGCGAAGTATTCTGACGGAGCGGTTTTGTAGCACACTATTGAATTAGGCTGTGAAAGTAAATCTACACAAAAGTTATGTCGCATTCTATGTAAAAATAACAGCTAACTATACAAAAAATAGTTTAATGAAAAATTGAAAGGAACAAGTTATACATGGAATGAATAATGATCACAGACCAAAGGGAATTGGTTCTTTTATAAATAACCCCAAATATGAAACCTATAATAAATACTGTAAATATCGCATTAAAAATAGAAGGAGTTTCAAATAATCCTTTATAAAACCATATAGGGAAATGTATCGAAACGAAAAGGCTTGATGTCACCATATTTGCTTTCCAAAAAGTATATGTTTCAGTAAGCTTTTTCAACAAAAATCCTCTAAAAACCAATTCTTCTACTATACCTACTAGAATAATTATATTTAACCAACTATTAAATCCCAAATTAAAATTAAATTCATTTTTTAATATTAATAGATTCAGTACTACAAAGTATATTGCCATGGTTAGTGATATCCAACCTGCCCACTTCAAACCTTTATAAACATTATGGCGTAAACCTAAGTATGTAAATGGATTTTTGTTTTCAACAAATTTAACGAGTAAGATAACCGGTATGATCCAGATACATATTTTAATTAATGCCGATGCAAATGCTTTATAAAATGGTTCCATCAAGTCTAAAAACTGAATGAACCATAACTCCCTATAACACCACAATAAAAAGAATAATAAGAAATACAGCCAAATATAATGTTTACTTAAACTTTTATTTATCGTGATCCCCCCTCAGAAACGTTGTATTAATGTAAGGTGCATGTAAAGATCGTGTAGGAAACATCCCCTATCCATTACTTATAAACTCGATATTGTGTCATTTTCTCAAATTTCAGCAATACAATAGGGGCTAGCACAAAGAAGAAAATAGCTAGTAAGAAAGAAAATATTGCTAATGCGAATGCGTTTGGGTTGTCATTTCCTTGAAAATTCGCGTAAAGAATCGATCCAAACAATACTACTGCTACAATATAAATCAAGAAGAATGTACCCAGTTTGGATTCAGAAGGTTTCAGGATAGTACCTGCAGCTAATTCAGAAAAAATATATGGGAACAATACTAAAAAAGTCAAAAGCACTATACAAATCCAAAACCCTACTGTTCCATATGTCATACGAATAATCGGAATGGAGAAATAGATTGCTAATGTATTAAGCATGACATAAGTTACAATAGAATAATATTTGGCCCGGTAATATTGATGGATCCTCCAAAAAAAGAACAATACAACTCCACCAAGTAAAGCTATGAGCACATTACATGTCATAAGTAACCAATTCTCGCTTGGCACAAAGCTAATTAGAAAACCTATAAGAAGGAATAATGTTGTGCTTAAATGTATTCTACTTTCACGAAAAGGTATTTTCTCTTCATCCAAATCCCTATCCCGCTTACTACCTTTTTGAGATAACGATTTTGACATACTCATTTTCCCTCCCCCTCGTTTCGTTACTATCATATTAACCTCAAAAAACAACTGAATAATTTATCGTTTATACCAACTTTTCTGTAGTTTACGAACGTAAATAATTTGACCGATATGGTATGCGTTATGAGTCATTACATTTCCTAATAACTCCCACCACTGTGCATCAGCTGGATATCCTTTTACATCGCTTTCTACTTGTTCCTCTGTTAATAACGTTTGCCACTTCAACAATACCTCTAGCATTCTACCTTTCAATGCCTCAAATGATAGATCCTTAGGAATAATGAAACTATCTTCATTATCTGCCAAGGGAGCAACTGATTGAACATCCGAATTTTCATATCGAGTTTGCCAGGTTTCATTCCAATAAAGTAAATGCTGGGTGATTTCTGCAATACTATGACAATCTTCATTCGGCTTCCAAAAGGCCTCTTCCTCTAATATATTCTCAACAGCTTTTGAGAAAGGAAGGTAAAAACTAGGATCGTTTGCATTTGCTAAAAACTGATCAGCTAAAATATCATTTACATGTACCAAATTGCTCACTCCTTTAATAGTTTTCCAAATTTTATCTAATAGAAATTTCATATTGTTCTAGTTTACTTTTTAGTATTACAAAGTCATCATATTTGATTCAATCTATTCTTATTTTTCGACCATTTCTTAGGAACCATGCATGGCAACTCCTCTCCAAACTCATGAATTTCTATATTCTTATACATATATTTAATCCCATATTAACATATTACCCTTTGTTTATTCGTAAATTTCTGAATAAAATGCGTATTATATAAGCTTCTTCCTATCGAGCTTACCTAAGTTGGTGTAAGGCATTTGTTGTACTATAACTACCTCTCTCGGCATCTGGAACCTAGCAACCTTAGTACGTAGCCATTCAAGAATTTCTTTTTCTGTAAGGCAAGTGTTCCGAACCGGCAATACTATTGCCTTTAACCTTTCCCCGAATTGTTCATCGCTTACCCCAATTACCGCTACATCCTCAATGAATGGATGCTTTAGGAGAACATGTTCCATTTCTATAGGGTAGACATTTTCACCACCTGAAACAACCATATCATCCGTTCTTCCTCTTAAAAAGAAATAGCCGTGATCATCCCTGTAGCCTAAATCTCCTGTTTCAATCCAGGAACTATTCTTATTACTCATCGACCATTTATTTCTGATACAAATTTGTCCTATTTTACCAACTTGAACTTCTTTCCAGTTGTCATCTAGCACTTTTAATCGTACACCCTTAATTTTTTTACCTATGGTATATGTGGAATACATTAAATCTTGCGGTGTTGCGATAATATTTAATCCCGCTTCAGAAGTTCCATATAGATTGTACAACACATTTCCTAACGCACGAACCGTATTATCTACTAATTCTTCACTTAATTTTGCGCCACCTGAGGCTACACAAGAAAGGGTGCCTAAATCCTCAGAATTCGTACTTAACATTCTTTGCAGCATTAACGGGACGACTGTAGCTACCTCAACCTGGTGTTCACGAATTAAATGACAAGCTTTTTTTGAATCAAAATCACTGCTTATTACTACTTTTTTCCCTAATGGGATAAATAATAGTAAAATAGCTATCCCATAGCCATGGTAAATGGGAGTAGCTACATAGGCAGTATGATAGTTGATTAACTGTAAGCGACTAATTAATTCGACAAAAGGATTTAAATAATTGAATAGTGATGGTTTATGTGCCGCTTCTTTGGAAGTTCCAGTTGTTCCACTAGTTTGTAGTACTATTTTTCCCATCGAAGTACGTTCTAAGTTCCGTACTTCGTCGTAATTAGAATGAAGAAAGTTGTTAATAGCAGGTAAATGATGATGATAGCTTAATATCTTTTTGCTTATATCATGAGATTGTTCCATATATGAACCGAACTCATTATCAAATATAACAACATTAAAATTGTGCCGATTGGCAAACTTATGAAATTGAGTTTTACTTATTTCTGTATTGAGCAAATAGATATCTGCTCCTAATTGTGATAAAGCAAAAATAGATTTTACAAGTGAAGCATGATTTCTACATAATATTCCAACCTTCTGTCCCTTTTCAATGTGACTATCTTCTTTTAAACAATAAGCCAGCTTCTTAGACTGAGACAAAAGTTGCTTATAATTTAATGTCTCCATATCATCCAATAGTGCGACATGGTCAGCATATTTCCTTTCAGCAATATGTAATAAAGTCATTAAATTAATACCGTACCTATAAAATGAAACTAATAACCGATACATTCCTAATGGCGAAAGTAATTTAATTTTATATAATACATAAATTAATTTTACTACCTTCATTATTTCTTGCTCCTTTTTGCCACCGAATAAAATGGGATATCGTTTAGAAAAATAGATAGTATACGTCCAAATAACAACCACCAAGGCTGATATTTTTTCTTTCTTTTATACATATACTTGCAAATGATTTTAGCAACATGATCCGTTGACATTGCAGGCATATTGCGATAAGCAGTTGTGGGTTGTATCATAGGTGTTTTTACTAAAGGAAGATATATTGTAGTTGTTGTAATTCCAGCTTCCTTCAACTCTGGAGCTACAGATCTTAACCATACATCACATGCTGTTTTCGATGCTTGATATGCAGCAAAATGTGACATAGGAGATAATAAGGTATTTATCGTAGAAACATTAATAATCTGACCCTTACTTTTTTTTAGAAGGGGAATAACTGATAGCAGTAATTGTACTGGTGCAAAGTAATTGATAGCCATTGTTCGAGTGAAATCATGATAGCGATCAAGTGAATCATTAATAGATCGTTTGATCGAGTGTCCGGCATTACTTACAATAAAATCCAAGCCATTTGGGAGATTTTTAAGAAATTCTAATAGTCCTTCTATCTCTTCCTTGTTTCTGAGATCTGCTCGATACGTTCCTACCAAAGCAGCATGCTTTTCCATATCTTGTTTCATTGTCAAAAGCTTTTCTTCTCTTCTTCCTACTAATATCACATAACAATTTACCTCTGCAAGATTATAAGCTAACTGTTCTCCAATTCCAGAAGTAGCACCTGTAATCAAAACAGTTTTGCCCTGAAGACTATTTTGAAGCTTTTTTTCATTCAAATATGTAGGTAAGAATAAACATGATTCTAGGAAACTGTATTTATACATGAGAACACCTTTTTCATAATAATTAATTTCACATGACTTGCATGCCAAACTTCCCTGTATTTACACACTAACCTAAAAAGAAGAATAAAAATACTAGTATCCAGACAAATGAGATATGTAACGTCCTCTCATAATTAAGAATGACTCTTTTCATTCATGTCCCTTTACCTGTTAGCCATGCTATATTACCCATTTTAACACTAACTTCCTAATCCTGATGATCGATATCATAGAAAAACACTTGCAAATTGGTAAATTCACAAGTGTCCTATGCCTATCCCTTGTTAACCTAGTTTAGCAACTAAACCAGGCAACCATTCATTCAAATGACTAAAAGAATACCCTATTTTTGTGGCTTTATCATTACTCATAGTCCAAGTTTCTTCTATGCCATATGGTGACAATAATTCATTATTCTCAGTTGTGATCGTAGCTTCATTACCGACTTTTTCACTGATTAAGTTCATCAAATCTCTCATTGAGATACTTCCATCAGCACAGGCATTAACAGGCCCTGTGAAATCAGTCTCTGCTATCCAAGACAGGAAATCCCCTGCCTCGGATTGGTAGATAAAACCCATTTCTGCATTTGGATTCGGAAAATAAACAGCTTTTCCTTCTTTCACACTAGTTACATAGTGTAATAGTCTTTCCGTATAATCCTCTTCCCCAAGTACAATAGGAATTCGCATAGCAACAACAGGAAAAGAGGCATGTTGAAAGAAATAAGCTTCCGCTTGCCTCTTTCCTTCTTGATATGTCACCTCTTCTTTGGTTACCATTTTCAAATTATATGTAAATGGATCAAATAATTCTTCAGGCATTTCTTGACCCTGATCGTATACAGATAGCGTTGAAGTAAATATGTAGCGTTTAATTTTTCCTTCTAGAGCATCGGTTGCGACTTTAGCATCCTTAGAGGAAAAGCACAGTTGATCAAAAACGACGTCCCATTCTCTTCCTTCTACGGCATTTTTAACTGACGCTTCATCAAATCGGTCCAACTTCAAACGTTCCACTGTATCCTCAAAGGGGTCTGTACTGTTTTGCCTGGTTGCAATCGTAACCTGTACACCTTTATCCAATAACGATTGAACTAAATTCACACCAAAAAAGCGTGTGCCACCAAATACCAATGCCGTTTTCATTTCAATTACCCCTCTCCGCTTTATAACAAAAATTATACTAGATTCTGTATCTATTGAAAATTTCGTAGCCTCGTAAAACAAACGGAATTTAGAAACCACGTATACAGTTTAATCTACCATCCTTCAATTTGTATTCACGGAGTTCATTTTTAATTCGTTGCCAAGCCTCTTCTTTAGACAAAGGTGGAGTTGGAGAATTATCTAGTTCGTAACCAAGCACTTCTTTTATAAATAAATCAAAATGATCATTATTATGATCGCTCACAGATAATCTTCCTCCTTCACTTTCTCTTGTAAAATCGTCTTTAGTTTTAGCCTTGCCCGTCTTAACCTTGTTTTTACAGTATTCGTACATATCCCAAGTACTTCGGCAATTTCCCTATCTTTCAATTCATATTCATACTTCAGTAGAATAATTTCTCTGTATTCGGAGGGCTCCAATATACGTATATTTTTCTGTAGGAGCTCCTTTAATAATTTTTCTTCCACTATATTTTCAACAGGAAAGTTTTCTACACCATTACTTACCCGTTCATCTATATTGACGTTATCTAATGGTAAATAGTTTCTTCTTTTTCGTAAAATGTCAATTGAAGTTCTCGTAGCAATGGAACCAAGCCACGCACCTACTTTATCGCCATCCTTTACCGTATTAATTTTCCGGAATGCTTTCACAAAGGTTTCTTGAACCACATCTTGGGCAAGATGTTCATCTTTAACAATATATAAAGCAGTTCTAAAAATCCGATCATAAAACATTTCGAATAGGGTCTTCTCATAATTATCTTTTTGAGTTATGATTGTGCTTTTCTTCAAATCCCCTTCCCCCTCATAACCCTATTACTTTTTCTCTCTATACTGTTAATATTCGACATATTTTTCCACATACCTTCCTTTTCACAAAATTGGATAAAAAAGGAAGGTATTTAATTTTCTTCATCAAGTATGGTATAGTTGATAAACAACTTCTTTATCGAAATTCGATGAATAAATTTATTATATACCCTTACAGAGGGAGTGAAATAATGAAAAGAAATATCGCTATATTAATCCTTATAGTCTATTGTTCTATTTTTCAAGTGATTGTAGATGATTATAAGCAGATCACAACAGCTCAAGATAACATTTTAGAAAATCAAAGCTCTATAGACTATTCTCCAATTCAAAATGGAAAAAATGATAAAGTTTCACATATTACTGTACTGGCTACGACAATTATAATTATCCTGATCGTTCATCAAACAGCCACTTTTTTACTAGTTATTGCGAAAAGATTAAAATTACTTACACCCGTTTTTTATCAGTCAAATTACGTGATCACAGTTCCTTTGAATAAATAACCTTCGAAGTCTTATTCAAAGGAGGAAAGAAAAATGGTCTTTAGAATGATATTAATCGGATTGTTTTCATTTACAGCACTTACATTGTTTACGTATCAAGGAATAGAAATATTCCATGCATTTGCAGATTATTTCAAACAAAAATAAAGGTGCCAGGCACCGACATTTTTCGACAAATGTACATTTTGAATTTCCACGTTTTTTTTAGTTCACTTGTCCTTTTCCGTTCTACAATGGTTGAATACATTACTATTGTAGAATGGAAAGGAGTGAACCTTATGGCAACAAGGAAAGAAATGACAACGAATTTAGCTAGGCAACTACTAAAGGACAAGAATGTGTATTTAACAGCAGAGGGTAAGCGACTATTACAGCAAATAACGGGGCACAAGAAATAATGTTAAATATAAAATAATACCTCCTATTCAGTAAAACAGCACTTAATAAATCTAATATCTGTTAATTTGTTCCCTTTAAGTGTGGGATTAGTTAAAAAGTTCATTCTAAATTAGTGCCATATAGAAATAACTACCTCCATATAACATAAAGCAGAAATAAGTAAAGTGTTTGAATCCAGATACCTCCTCAAAAAAGCATCCGTAATGGATGTTTTTTTACTCTAATATGCCTACTTGGAGTTCGCTCACCTACTTCACAATATAATCCTATTGCCAAAGAAAGCTTTCCTGTATAAGTAAAATCGCCCCATCTTTCGCATTCAAAGTCAGTCTTAAGTCGGATAACAACTCATACTTCGGATTAATGTTCGATTATTAGAAATATTATATACTATGAATACAAAATTATATACGGAAGCAATCTGTTCCATTACATGCATTATATTCACCGTTCCTATATAATTATAGTATGTTAAATTTTCTAAATTTTTAAACAAGTAGGAATCACATGCTTAACAAAGCACTTATTCAAGATGTTCTTTCTGCTGCCCTTACCACCGGTGGCGACTTTTCTGAAGTATTTGTGGAAGATCGCTTCACAAATAATATGGTATTTCAAAGTGACAGATTGGAAAAAAGTTTATCAGGACGAGATTTCGGTGTTGGCATTCGAATCTTCAAAGGATTACACAGCGTGTATGCCTATACAAATGATTTTTCAAAAGAAGGGCTTCTAAAAGCTGCACGAACAGCAGCAAAGGCAATTCAAGGTTCCAATAGTGAGAAGAACATCATACTACCGATGGAAACACAAACATTCGAGAATTTACATCCTATTGAACTAATGCCAAATAGTGTGGAAAAAACTCGTAAGCTAGCTGTCTTGCGGAATGCTAATGAAATTGTCAGTAATTACGATCCATCCATTTCCCAAGCTATCATTGGCTTAATGGATGAAGAACAAAACGTATTAATCGCCAATTCAGAAGGAACATATGTTGAAGACAAACGTGTAAGAAGTCGACTAGCAATTCAAGCAGTTGCTTCTAATGGAAGTGATATGCAAACAGGTTTTTATGGTCCAGGTGCACACCAGGGATTTGAATATATTGAAGGATTAGATCTTAATCATTATGCAAAAGAAGCAGCTCGCATTGCCGTAACAATGCTACACGCAGAACCGGCACCAAGTGGTAAATTCCCAGTCATTATTGACAATGAGTTTGGCGGAGTAATTTTCCATGAAGCATGTGGTCATGGTCTAGAAGCTTCCTCTGTTGCTAAAAACAACTCTGTGTTTGCGAATAAAATTGGCGAAAAAGTCGCTTCAGACCTTGTTACATACATTGATGACGGCTTGATTACCAATGAATGGGGTTCCATTAACATCGATGATGAAGGTGAAAAAGCACGCAAAAATGTATTAATTGAAAATGGTATTTTAAAAGGTTACTTGATTGATAAATTTAATGCTAGAAGAATGGAATCAGAATCTACTGGATCTGGGAGAAGGGAATCTTATAAATTCGCTCCAACTTCCCGTATGACCAATACCTATATAGCACCTGGAAAATCAACTCCAGAAGATATTATCGCTAATACCGAACATGGAATTTATGCGAAATATATGGGTGGTGGATCTGTAAATCCAGCTACTGGGGATTACAATTTTGCTATCAACGAAGCCTATTTAGTGAAGAATGGAAAAATTGATAAACCCTTACGAGGAGCAACTCTTATTGGAAACGGGTCAAAAACTATTCAAAAAGTCGATATGGTCGGAAATAACCTCGGACATGGTGCTGGAATGTGCGGTGCAGCAAGTGGAAGTATACCAGTAAATGTCGGCCAGCCAATGCTTCGTGTAAGTGAAATTACTGTCGGCGGAAGGGAGGCAAACTAAATGGAATTAATTACATTTCGCAACCAAGTCTTTGAAGCAGGATATAAACTCGGAATGACGGATCTAGAACTCTATTACGAAAAACAAGAAAGTTTCTCTTGTGAAATTTTCAAAGGAGAAATTGACGATTATCAATCCTCCTCCGTTAGTGGTGTATCCGTCCGTGGTCTTTACAATGGAAAAATGGGTTATGCCTACACAGAGAAACTGGATGAAGAATCTGTATCATTTTTACTAGAGAATCTAAAGGTAAACGCTGTTTTAATTGAGGATGAGCCAGAAGAATTATTTGAAGGAAATGCAGATTATAAGGAAATGGACTTTTATTCCCCTGCCCTTTCTGAAGTAACAACAGAAGATAAAATTGCCTTCTTAAAGGCAGTCGAGAAGGAAATTTATGAGTATGATCCTCGAGTCGTACAAACTGATTATGCAGGCATCTATGACAAATCGATTGAAAAAGCATTATTTAATAATAAAGGTCTCGAATTAAAGGATAGGAACAACCTAATGTATGTCGTCTTTTCTGTTGTTGTAAAAGATGGAGGGGAAATCAAGGCCGACTTTCATTTCGAACTCACAAAGGATTTCGCATCTCTGAACGCAGAAACATTCGCAAAAGAGGCAGTCGAAAAGTCACTAAGCTTTTTAGGTGGTAAAACCTATCCAAACAAGAACTATCCGGTTGTTATCAGCAATAACGCAGCATCTACCCTTTTAGCTACCTTTGCACCCTCTTTCTCAGCAGAAAAAGTGCAAAAAAGTCAATCAAGATTAAAAGGAAAGATAAATGAAAAAATCGCTTCAGAATACGTTACACTAACTGATGATCCATTTCTGCCAGATGGAATTCGGAGTGGAACGTTTGATTCAGAAGGTGTTCCTACGAAAGAATTAACTGTTGTGGAAAAAGGGCAACTAAAATCATTCTTCCACAACTTAAAAACAGCCAAAAAAGACGGCGTCAAGTCAACCGGTCACGGACATAAGGCTTCCTATAAAGACACCATTGGTGTTAGTCCTTCCAACTTATATGTAGTACCTAATGAGGATTCGTATGAGGAACTATATGCTAATCTCGAAGAAGGAATCATCATTACCGATTTAGCTGGTCTACATTCGGGAGCAAATCAAATTTCAGGTGACTTTTCCCTTGCAGCGAATGGATATTATGTAAAGGATGGTAAAATCGTTGGACCAACCAACCTAATGACAGTTGCTGGGAATTTCTTTGAGATGTTGCAAGACGTAGAAAAGGTAGGCTCAGATCTAATATTCTCACCAATGGATGCTTTCGGATACGTTGACTCACCTTCTCTGAAGGTAAAGAACTTATCCATAGCAGTAGATTAAACCACGAACAAGAACTCCTCAGCAACGAGGAGTTCTTGTTCGTAATGTCGAAATTTGTCGGTGCCAGGCACCCTATGCAATGATTATGATTCCAGTTTTATATAGGAAGTGGTTTCGATCATATTTAACTAATTCAAATAGACCTCTCCCTATTCAGAAAGAGGTCTAACTCTGGAAGTCAATTTAATTATTTTGTGCCATGCGGGCAAGTGGTCCGTCTTCTGCAATAATATCTTGTATATCATAAACCGAGATTGGAAACATTGGGAAGCCAAAGACATAGGGTGTAATTTCATATAGTTGAAAATATATCACCAGTGTTTTATCAGCGATGTAAAAGTCTTGATCAGGACGAATACTTGTAAAATCATCAAGTAATTGTATATTCCGTTGTTTGATTTGCTGGTCAATCAAAGTCGAAAGTCGTTTTACATAATCACTTCCAGGCTTGAATAAGTCTTGTAGCTTATCATGCTTTTCTTTTTCTAAGTCGAATGTCAGTGACTTAATAAATGTCATCCCATGTGCAGCTCGATAATGATACGTATAATTAGAAAGAGATAAACTTAAAACATTTCGCTGGTTATTTTTAATCTCATAAGTTCCTAGCATTTCTTCTACAGTAGAAGGCATATTACCAACTTGTTGATCGATTAATTGTTGCGTTTGGTCGGCTATTGATTGATTAATATATCTTTGTAATCCTTGATTATTCATGGCATACACCTGGGGGAAATAAACGTTTTTATCGGAACCACTACTAATCCATTCCGTCTTTATATTTACTGGCAGTGTAACAGACATAGTTATCCATCCTTTAATGGGCTTTAACACATTATATTCAGGATGAATTTGGAAGTGACAGTAGAAGTTGCTAACGTCAACACCTCCATATGAATACTATTCTTCCACTTTCCCAGGCACCGAAATTTTTCACTTAACTTTAAACCGCTTACGGATTTATCACCCGTTTTATAAATTTACTTGTTCGCTCTTGGGTTGGGGATTTCAATACTTGACTCGGATGTCCTTGCTCAACAATTTGTCCATGATCCATAAAAATAACCGTGTCTGAAACTTGTTCAGCAAATTTCAATTCGTGTGTCACAATCACCATGGTCCATCCTTCATTTGCTAAATCTTTTATAACCTGTAATACATCACCAACTAACTCCGGATCTAATGCAGACGTAGGCTCATCAAAAAGCATTAATTCCGGTTCAATTGCCAGTGCTCTTGCAATTCCAACTCGTTGTTGCTGTCCTCCAGATAACTGATGAGGATACAGGTCCATTTTATCACCTAAACCAACTTTATTTAATATACTTTTTGCAAGTTGTAATACCTCATCCCTCTTTCTTTTTTGTACAATCAGCGGGCCTTCCGTAACATTTTCCAATGCAGTTTTATGAGGAAATAAATTGTATGATTGAAACACCATTCCTGCTTTACGACTTAGCTTGCTGAGTTGTTTTTTACTTACTTTTTGACCAAAGTTCACTTCAAAACCGTCGTGAAACGAAAGAACACCTTGGTCGGGTATTTCTAAAGCATTTAAGCATCGAAGTAGTGTTGTTTTTCCCGACCCAGATGGACCGATAATCGTTATAATGTTGCCCTCATCTATAGTTAGATCAATACTATTTAATACTTGTAATTCTCCAAAAGCCTTTGTTAATCCTTTTACTGATAAAAACACTACTTTTCCTCCTCATTAACGAGCAACATAACGATTTAAGCGATTTTCAATTTGGTCTTGAATGATGGAAAGCACAAAACAAATGATCCAATACAATAGGGCAGCCTCTATATAAAGGAGCATGAAATCATAGGTCCTTGCTGCTATCTCCTGTGCTTTACGAAATAATTCCGTTACTAATATTAGTGATGCCAGCGACGTATCCTTGACTAAACTAATAAATGTATTCGATAAAGGAGGAATGGAAACTCTAGTAGCTTGCGGTAATATAATTCGTTTAAGCGCTTGGGTATAATTCATACCAATTGTTTGCGCTGCTTCCCATTGTCCCTTAGGAATGGAGGAAATTGAAGCTCGTATAATCTCCGAACCATATGCTCCAACATTTAGAGAAAATGCAATTACAGCACTAGGGAATGGCTCAATAGTTAACCCAATACTCCCTAAACCGAAAAACACAATAAATAATTGGACTAGAAGTGGGGTCCCTCTAACAGCAGATACATAAATTCTTGCAGGTAATGTTATTATTTTATTTTTTGATAAACGCATGATCGCAGTAACTAGCGCAATGATTATACCTATTGTAAATGAAATTAAGGTAAGTGGAATCGTGTACCTAATCCCACCTTGAATCATCGGGATAAGGGAATTCTTAAACAACTCCCATCCCTCCATATCTCCCGTAATTGCTAAAAGTATATTACTCGGAAACATCTTCACCAAACCACTTTTCAGAGATTTCTGCTAACGTTCCATCCTCTTTCATCGCTTCCAGCTGTTCATTAAATGCCTCAACTAATTCTGCATTTCCTTTTCTAAAAGCAAATGCAGATTCGGATACTTCTTCTTCTCGTACTGCAATTTTCACTCCTGCATCTTGTTGTTGATTCAAGTAATCCAACACTGCTAGTCGATCGTTTACCGTTACATCCACACGACCTTGCCTAATTAATTCTATTGACTGGGACAGTCCCTCAACACTAACCAATTCTGCCCCATTTTCCTCTGCGATTGCTCCAAAGTTACTCGTTAAGGATTGGGCAGATCTTTTCCCTTCTAATTCTTCAAACGAATTTATGTCTGTATTGTCTTCTGGAACAACTACAACAGCAGATGACACGGTATACGGAACTGAAAAATCATAATTTTCGAGTCGATCTGGGTCTATCCCAACTTGATTAGCAATCACATCGAAGCGTGCTGCATTTAATCCAGCAAACATCGAATCCCATGCTGTTTCATTAAAATCTACTTCAACCCCCATCCGATCAGCAATTTCTCTTATCACTTCTACATCATATCCCGTTAACTCATCTTGCTCATTATGAAAAGTGAATGGCGCATACGTACCCTCTGTTCCAACAGATATTACTCCTTTATCCATTATTTCATCATATAATTCCCCAGTATCATCTGCACCACATGCAGTCATGAATACTGTAAATGTAAGGAACAATAGACCTAAAAATTTCTTCATCGTAATAAACTCCCATCGATTTTGTATGTTTCTATAAGGAATAGTTTCTATGACTTATTTTTTAGATAAATGAAGGAATTATTCATCAAATAGAATTGCTCACAAAAAATAGCCAGCACATAGCTGACTATAAAAGGGTTGAATATGGAATTAGCATGACACTTTTTAAATGATATCTTAGGTATCTGGATGATTTATGATTCAAATACAATTACAGGCCCACGCCACTTTTCGTTGTTTAATATTTTTTCATGTATCAAGCTACTGTTTGTATATTCAATAATTACATGTTTCCAAAAAATATAAGCTTCTTTATTTGCTTCCGTTTGCCGAATTTCCCAAAAACCTTTAAATTGGTTAAACAACGAAAATGCAACTTCCTTTCCTACCCCTTTTCTTCTATATTTTTTCATGATGAAAAAATCACTTATAACGTTTGTTTTCACAGAAGTACTGAGTTTGACATATTCCCTTGGTACATCAAGGATCACTAAGACAAAACCCGCAATTTCACCATTTACTTTTACTACAAATGGGCGCCGATAACTATCCGTCCATTGATGGTCTATATATTTATATGAATATAATCCATGGTAATTTAATATGTGTCCATCAAATTCACTACTATCATACCTATAAAGTTGAATTAAATTGTTTAAAATTGCTTTATCCTCATACGGGATTAAAGATAAAGAAATATCCATTTGGGAACCATCCCCTGACCTTTCACTTCACGTAAACAAACCAATTTCAAGTTGAAAATCTATGTAAGGAATATCATTTTCTATTTTATGCTTCATACTGTGAAGGATCTGATTTATTTTTTTATTATTTTTTTGCTCCTGAGTAAGGAATTTTGAAAAATACATATAGGAATATAATTGTCTATAATTTAAGAAGAAGGGCAATTTATTTATCCACTCAACACACAATTGATTTTCTGTATGATATCCTTCTATAAAAGAGTTCATAAAAAGCCGTGCAAATTCCCTTCGTTGCTGGATACCATTACCATTCATAGTTTGTAACGCATGATATATCACTATTGCAATATCATAAACAAACCAATTATATTCACAATCACCAAAATCAAATAATATAATTTTACTATTATCTATATAGAAATTTTTATGATGTAAGTCATTATGTATCATACCGTAAGCATTTTCACCTTTGGGCAACTGTTCAAGTTCCTTAATGTACATATCCCACTTTTGTCGCACTCCATCTGTTACACCATTTTCTTCTATAAAAATTTTTCCTTTATTCCAATCTTGTCTTCTAATTCTAGGATTACTTGGTTTATATTTTTTTGATAAGAAATGTATTCTTCCCAACGTTTTTCCCCATCTATAGTAAAAATCTGTATTCCAATCATGTGGGGATGAAATGTCTATAAAAGCACCCTTCGCTTTTTCAAAACCTACAACATAACACGCTTCCCCATGATCCAATGGTAATATTTCCATTAAATGCCCATCTTGAGAAGGTATAGGAGCCGTTACATGTAGATCTGACATAAGTAAATACGATATCCAATCTATTTCTGCCTCAATTGAGCTTTTTTCATAGATCGTACTTAGATAAAATTTTAATATAAAATTCTGCTTAGTACTTTTACATTCAAATACATTATTAGAGAATCCACCGATTAATTCTAGATCAGATACTTTTACACCAAATCTCTTTGCACCTTTCGATAAAAGAATGTTGTCCATCATATCACCTTATCCTTAAATTAAAGCTTTTATTATGATTACCAGTAACAAATGATCTTCATCCCTTCTACTTTCTTATAGAGGAGGTAATCAAAGTAATCTCGTCTTTTGACAATTCATTTCCCTTATAGTCAATTGCGTCTTCAACACCTTCAATAATCCAACTAATCCTCTTTACGTTATCACTATTATTGTAATATGCTCGTACGTCACTTTCATGTTACCACAATCCCCTTGTTTAAGTTCAAAAAATTCTGGACTAGTAAACCTTATGACTGAACATTATTGAATCTTTCTCTGGTTGATCTCGTTATTACTACTTTTTGAAGATACAAAGCAAAACACCGATAAGACCAAAGATAAAATCAACATTACTAAAACACCGAAAATTACTGTAAGTTGGATAGAAATATTTTCAGCTACAAGTCCCATAATACTAGTAGCTACTATTATTAGAACTGCTTCCATTAATCCATAAATGCTACCGACTCTTCCCATCATCGTCACAGGGATATTGTTTTGATAAAATGTTAAGAACCCAGTATTCGCATATGCGATAAAAAATGCTAATACAAAAAAACCTATTCCCGCAAAAAGAATGGAATGTGAAAAGGCGTAAATAATATAGCCTATCGAAACGAATACAGGACCGAAACCAATGAGTAATAAGGTTCTAATTTTACTTACTAATAGCGAGTTTGTAACTGCCCCTACAACAATACCTGCTCCGGCTATGGACACTAAGAAACCATAGTCACTTTCTGATAAACCAAGTACTTGTTTGGCAAAGGCTGCTTCGAGGGAGTCGATTGCACTTGCCATTATTACCATCACACAACTAAACAAAAAATAGATTATCATGGTACGACGATGGCGAAAGCTAAATTTAAAAACTATATTCCAATCTTCTTTTAGTATTTCAATTGATAATACGCTCTTTCCTGAAGAAAAGTTCTGTTGTTTTTCCAGATCAGGCATTAAAAGTGTAATTATTCCTGAAAACATTAATGCGATTGCATTAGCAAATATTGCAACCAGTGGAGTAACAACCATAAATAATAAGCCTGCAAGTGCTGGACCAATTAAAAAAGCACCTGAGGTAACTAAGCTAAAGAGAGCATTAAACCTTTTTCTCTTTTCTTCTGGTATTAATTTTGTAATGTATGACATGGAAGTTGGATAAAAGATGGAGCTTGCCATGCTCACTATAAAAACAAAAAAGTAAATCAAGAATAGAGATGCCATGAAAGGAATTAATGCAATGATTATAGATCGAAAAATATCAAGGTAGACCATTAGAGTTCGCTTATTTAGACGATCAATCATACTTCCAGCCCAAAAATTTGTAAGTAATGAAGCCAAAGTTTTAACAATATAAAGACCGGTTACTGCTAGTGGTGAACCTGTCATTTCATATACGATTAAATTAAGTGCTAGGAAATAAACCCACTCACCGACATTTGATATACCAATACCAAACAATAATATTGATGGATATTTCCAAGTTGCAATTTTTCCTACCAAACCCCTTCACCTCCCTAAAAATATGAACAAAAAAATCTCGCCCCCAAGACAATAGCCTTGGGGGCGAGATTTTTCATATCACGGTGCCACCCCAGATTGTTAATATGTCACCACATTAACCTCTCTAAGTATAGTGTTCCGCGGAATTACTATACTTTTGCTCTATAACAGGAGCAGCTGTCACGTTATCATCCATAATCCAACGTGATACTCAGAGTCTTGTTTCAATAAATCAATTCATACTCCTTTTCAGCATCCGGAGCTCTCTGTGATGAATAGATATCATTTACTCTTCTCGTCATCGTACTATTTTCTAATATATAATTTTTACAATATTATCATTTATAGAAATACATTTCAACACTTTTTTACAGTACCTTGATCTCTTAAGCGTTTAGTAGGTCATTCATTTATCCTTCTTACCTACATGTTGTTTTAATGCATTCGAAGTCTTTTCTAAAAAATCTTGATTCACTTCTACATAATAAACCCCGTCAATATATATATCTTTTAATCCCTCTTTAAGATTTATCAGTTGAATAGATTCAGAATAAATATCACCTAACTGGAACTGATTTAATATATCTCTGGGAATATTAGTTTTATTTTCTTTCATAAGATTTTTCAGCTCAGGAAACGTTAATCGTTCTTTAATTAAATCTTCCATATCATTTTCTTGAATTTTATTATCAACTTCTAAAGCTTCATTTATTTTTTCAATTGGAATTACCGAATAATAATCAATTGGTAAATCAAAAAGGTTTGACACTGTAGTTAAAACAGTTTCAGGATTAGAATTTATTGAAGCATGCGACAACTTATCTTCGCGAACCATTTCTCCTTCCGAGTTATATATTTCAACATAAGTATCACGTGGAATTGGTACAATTTGTATGCTTTTATCTTCACCGTTATAGGTTAATAAAATATTTATAGTATATCTATAATTGGTTGAATCCTTTCCAAATATTAATACTGAAAAGGAATCGTTCTTATAAGAACCTACCTCACCATAGGTAGATTGTATATTATTCGGATCTTCTTGACTTTGATTATTTCCTGATATTAGAGTTGATAATAATAAACCAACGGATAATAACAAGACGGTTATTGTACTCATAACCGGTTTAAAATACCGCTTTCCTAATAACATAAGAAGTGAGGTTTTAGACTCATTCTTATTTTGAATTTTTCGTAAGGTCTCTACCCTATCTTGTTTTGTAAAATTTAAATCTTCATCATCCATAAATGAAAACAATTCTTTATTATCCATACGCATTCGCCTCCTCGATTATTATTTTCAATTTATGCTTTGCTCTTTTCATCCTTGTTTTAACAGTATTAACATTTAGTTCTGTTACCTCAGCTATCTCACCAATAGTGAAGGATTTATAATAATATAGATAGATCACTTCTCGATATTTATCGGGCAAGGAAAACACAAACTTTTTCAACTCTTCATTTGCTGATTCTTTTATCACTACATCTTCTGTTGTAGATGATATGGATGAAACAACATTTCCGATAAAACTTTTAGCATGAACTTTTCGATAATGCCAGCTTCGCAGATAATCTTTACATTGATTAATAGTAATTCTATATAGCCAAGTTTTTATAGATGATTCAAAACGAAAACTATCTAATTTTTCATAACATATAATAAAAGTATTTTGAACCACATCCTTGGCTGTTTCTTGATCTTTTAAGTAGTTAAATGCAAGCCTAACCAAATCACTCCCATGTTCTTTCATGATCTCCTCTAATATTCCCTCTTTTACGTTATTCTCCATAACTCCCCTCTTCCTTCTACTCGAACTGTTTTTTCGATTTGCTCATTTGACGAATGCCGGTTATTCATGGTTTCAAATAATCAATATTTTTTCCATTAAACTAAATCTAGCTTCCTAATAAAATTGCTTTAACTATATTTCTAGTATAATGTCCCTCTCCATCCAAATTTTATGGGATGTCGAGCTAACCATTCTCTAACTTGCAATTGACTAACTATTCCACAAAACTAAAAGAAAAACTGCCGAAACAGCTCTTCAACTTTTTCTTACTTCTTCAAAACTGGTATCCATATTTCACTTTTAAACGTTGGTGAAGTTAAATCCTTATTTTCGTTCCACAATATCTCTGGACCTTTAGCTTGTTCGTTGTGTGACGATGGGGAACCCCGAAAAGCTCTAGTAAATGAATTTGGTGAACTGTACCCATACTTTATTGCGACAATAGAATAACGATTCATTTCTTTACATGTATGTCTAACATACCGTTTCATTAGTAGTATAAAACCTATTTGGCAATAGTAATAATCCTGTTAGGATCGGAAATACTATTATGTATAATAACAATTAATATATAGCCAAAGGTGAGAGTTTGGTTACATTTTCTTTTATATGCTTGTTTTTCATTATGATCTTTGGATATATGAAATTAAATACTCTTCAATTAACTGTAATTATACCATTATGGCTTTTCATAATAATTAGCTCGGGTATCATTATTAACGCTATTGTTACAAATTTACAATTTATTATGAAACCAACGACAGTAGACCCCTATCTTTCATACAAAATCTTGCTAAATTTAATATTGCCACTAACTATAATCATTTTTATTAACTTTTACAACATGCTAAAAATGCCACTAAAAGCGGGAATACCCATTTTAGGAGGCATTATATTAATGTTCGCTGAATTATTGGTGGAACAGGTAGGAGTATTCAAATATCAGCATTGGAATCTGTGGTTTTCCTCACTATTGTGGTTTTCAGTAATATTTATTTCCTTTGCTTTTTACCGTTACATCACTTCTGAATCCATGGAAGAAAGGTGATAATATTGCTTAAACTCCCATTAAATTTTGATGCAAATGAATGGTTTGTTCTAATTTCTTTGGTATCACTTATGATAATATTTATTAAAGTTCGAAAAATATTTCCTAGACGTATGACTATAACAATCCTATTATTCTTTTCTGTTATGGGATTATTTGTTGATGTCATTGCTGGAGTCGATTATCCGTTTAATTTCTATCAAATCATGGACTCTCTTAAGTTAGAACTTTTCGATGTTTTAGTTTATGCAGTTAATTACTCTATTTATGGATACTTTTTCTCCTACTTTATTCTAAAATGGGAAATGAAGAGAATTAATTTATTGTTATTTATTATCATATGGAGTGGGATTACTACCCTTATAGAATGGATCTCAATAAAGTTTCATGTGTTCACATACATGAACGGATGGAATATTGGATTTTCATCTATAGCATATATGTTCATTTTTACTATCAGTGCATTATTTATAAAATTATTTAGTTACTTGTGGGGCAACGTAAGAAGTGAAAGTATGTGTCTAAAAGGTGCTCACGATGAAAATCTGTAATTTAATAATTACCAACATCTAACCATTCGAATAAATGCTTTTATTGATTTCCTTTAGTTTATTTTTGAATTTATATTGAATTGCTTTAAAATATCCGTCAATCTTTAATGTCATACTGTTGCCATCAGTAAATATTATCGTACACCCTAAATTCCCTTTCTCGTCAATTTTCCCGTATTCGATAGATTCAACTTCTTCCCAAGTATAAGTATAGTGATTCATGGAAAACATGGAACGATAGGAAAGCTCTTCATCTGATAGAGATTTATAGGAGAATGAAGCAATAATAAAACAGAGAATACTTAAAATCACACAAGAAATACTTAAAAATATGGAGATTTTTTTAATATCCAAAATGAAGAGAAGTATAGTGGCTAAAAAAATCAATAAAAATCCTATTGCAAATGCAGTAAAATTTTCTCCTGGTGTGAAAACATACCACGTATCCTTACTATAATATAAAATTTGTGCAACGGTTTGCGGGACGAACAATAGTAATATTGGGGCGAAGATTGGTATACATACACCAAGCGCCAAGTAGATATGCCGGGTTTCATATCTTTTTTCATTCACTTACCTTCCTCCTTACTAACCGAAAAAAAAGACGGACTAATTCTTGATCTTTTAATCAACGGTATCTAATATAATATTGATTTCATCTAGTTTCTTGTAAAATTTGTATTCAATTGCCTTAAAATACCCATCATTTTTTAGCCTCATACTGTTACCATCTGTGAATATAATTGTATACTCTGATCTCCCTTTTTCCTCTATTTTCTCATATCGTATTGCATCCACATCATCCCATGAATAAGTAGCATGGTTAGTAGAAAATATAGAGCGATACGAAATCTCTTCATCTGATAAAGACTTATAGGATAAAGATGCCATTATAAAGCATGCAATACTCAAAACAATACAAAAAATACATAAATATATGGAAATCTTCCGAATGCCAATAAAAAATAGAAACATAGTGGATAAGAATATAAAGAAGCATCCAATCCCATATGCAATATAATTCTCTCCCGGTGTAAATACATACCAGGTGTCATTCGTATAATACAGCAGCTGCGCAATTGTTTGTGGAACAAATAATAGTAAGAATGGTGCAAAGATTGGAATACACACACCAATCGTTAAGTAAATATGCCGGGTTTCATATAACTTTTCACTCAACGAAATATCCCTCCTTCCTACTAGATTCTTTCAATTTATTACGATATTAACCTCAATAAGTTTCACAAAAGAATAAATTTTCTATATTTAGAGTCAGGAAATATCCTTTACTAGTTAGAATATAGTAAATTATGCTCCAATTAATAGTTTGACTTTGCTTTCATCCTCTAAAAATGTTTCTATTTGTTTTTTTAGTTCATCTTCACTGGAGTATTCACGTAACTCATCTCCATACCATTTTTGCAATTCTACTTTACCTAATTTGTATTCGTAATCATTAAAATGAAACGTTATCCAACCAGCATTCTGAACTAAAGTAAAAATAAATGTAGCATTATTTATTGCGGTTTCTATGTACCTTTTTTCTGATTCCATCCAATCATAAGTCAATACTATTCCAAACGGTTCCACACTTGTATTAAGTTCAATTTCTTCTATATGTTCACCACCTGGTAACTGGTGAACGATATTCGCTATCGCACTGTTATCACCTACAAAAGACCCTTTGTATTGAAATATATCCTCTGTTCCTTTTGTAGAATTACATCCATTCATGAAAAGTAATACCATAAAAGTATAGAAGAATATTCTAATCCATTTATCCATTTTAAATAAACCTCCATTTTATCACTGACAAGAGTAATGTCGTTGCATGTTTTGAGACATAAAGCTCTTTAAATAGTACTAATAATAAACTCCTGAAACTTATCTTCTTCTTCAGAATAAGGGTTATGATTACTTTCTTCAAAAATTGTTAATGATGCATTTGGGATTAATTCTGCAATTTCAACCCCATACTTCATCGGACATTGAACATCATATTTTCCGGCGTAAATATGGCTAGGTAAAATTACATTCTTCAATTCATCTCGCACATCATATGTTGGGTATTCTACTTTTCTAAAGTAGTTTAATCGTTCGCCAACAGTCTTTCCACTGTTGGGCTTTTTCATCGCAAGTTGTAATTTTTCTTCTGAGTTATAGGACATTAAATCCCACTCATACCCTATTTTTCTACGAATCTCAATCGGTGTAGATGGCTCGTCTAACTGATCCATTATTTCTACAATGCGGTTAAATTTAGGGTTCTGATGGCAGT
Source organism: Ornithinibacillus salinisoli (assembly GCF_042684965.1). Classification (NCBI taxonomy): domain Bacteria; kingdom Bacillati; phylum Bacillota; class Bacilli; order Caryophanales; family Bacillaceae; genus Ornithinibacillus; species Ornithinibacillus salinisoli. Next base: position 157,305 of record NZ_JBHUMI010000020.1, on the reverse strand, counting down.
AAATGCAATCTGGGTCTGCTCCATATTCATAACTTGCAGCTGCTCCACCCGCAATAATCTTGGTTAAAGACCGTGGTCTACTGGTTGCATATTTTAAAGCTAGCATACCTCCCGTAGAATGACCTGCAAATGCCCATTTTTTCAATTCAAGGGCTTTCCGAATTGATTCTATATCTAAAATAGCTTCATCCATACTGTATTCACAATCATGCGCAACTTGTACGGAATTACCCGCTCCTTTTAAATTGATTAAGTTAACAGAATAATAATCGGTAAAAGGATTGGCAAATGAATTTCCTCGGGAATCGTAAGCACTATAAAGATGTGTTATCGCAAGAGGATCCCCCTTTCCTTTTTCAAAAATTTCAAATACCCCTCTACTTGTTTCGATAAAACGTTGAACCCACATGATATCTCTCATTAACACATATTAGTTTAAGAGTTTTTGGTTGCATCGTATAAAGTTCCATAATAATTTTATCATAAATATGCAGAAAATATTGTTAACTTAATCCTTTTAAATAGAAATCGCCTATCAAAAGTACAAATTTTGATAGGCGAATATTTTCATTGTAATATAATATTAATTCTCCTGTTTACTTAAACTACCTAAAAATGTTTCCACAATGTTGTTGAACTTTTCACGATGCTCCCAAAACATCATATGTCCACCAAGAACTTCCGTCTTCGATTTTGGTGAATTTTTCTTCGTATAAGGTACTGCTATTTCAGACCAGTGCTCTGCAACAACTGTTAGAGTTGGAACAATTTCGCTTGATTGTTTCGCCTGTTCTCGATAATCCGAAAACATACCAGATGCAAACAAATTACCTGCAACATAATATGGCGTTTTTAATGACTCGCTCACAAGCCAGTCTAGCTCATCCTCGTCAAGCTCTCTTTGTATCATCACATTTTTTATATACTCCGTAATGAAAGCTCTTTGCCCTTTCGGATCCCGTAGAAAATTATTATAAATGGCCGCAATATCATCCAGTGAGCCTTCCACCCAATCCTCCTCATATATAGATAATGACTTTGGCGGCATATCTACTAATATGATGGCATGAAGATTATCTGCTCCATTTTGTTTGAAATATTCCCAGATTGTTAGACACCCAAATGACCAGCCAACTACTGTAGGGTTGTTTATATCTAATTGCTCTAGCACTGTAGCCAAATCCGCCCCATGCGTTACATAGTCATTTCCATGTAGAGATAGGGATGATCTGCCATGACTTCTAGGATCGATGACAATGACTCGATTTGACTTCGAAAAATGTGCTACCTGTTCGGAAAATACTTCTGTAGTAAAAGTAAATCCAGGAATAAATACAATTGGATCTCCTTTCCCTATATCTTGCACAAACAACTCTACCCCAGAATCTACCTCCACATACCTTCCACCTTTGATCAGCATACTTTCAACTCCATTCCTCTAAATGTACGAACTCCTAACATATTGTACATAGAAATTTTTATAACTATATTCATAAATACCCAAAAAAATTCCAGGTGCCTGGTACCGACATTATTCGACAACGGGTTAATAGTTGTAATACTACGTAATGTTTTTCCAAACTTATCACATATTTTTTCTGTTTTTATTACACATTTAAACGTTACATTAGTTATGAACCCAAATTGAAAGGAGATTAAAAAATGAATCTGAAAAACTTATTTGTAGGATTTATATCTCTTGCAGCTGTTTTAACTTTAGCTGCGTGTGGAGGCGAGACAAATGATGAGCCAAGCCCGGAAGAAAATTTGGAGGAAGAAACAGATTTTAACTCCGATGATGGTAGTGGTGTAGAAGATGATACCGAGTTTGAATCTGAGTTTGACGCAGAGTCTGAATTAAATGATGAGGATGATGCAGATAACGCTGAAACACCTGAAGATGAAACAGACAGTGAAGAAGATAATACGGATTCAGAAACTGAAACAGAATCCAATGATTCAGAGAATTAATTACCAAGATCAAAATTCTGGCTGAAGTATACCCTCCCCTCATTCTTTACCAAAGCCAGTTTATATATAGAGTAATTAAACCGCCCATTCATGGGCGGTTTTTTCCTTTCATCATAAATCCTTTCAAGTAAATTCCTTCTACTAATATCAACCTATCCTTGATTACAAAGGCAAAAAAGTGCCCTACAAGGGGTACTTTCACCTTTGTAGGGCTTGGTTATTAGTTTTCTTCTATTTCATTACGTTTTTTCTTAAATAGCTTAGATAATACTTCGTACACGATAGGAACAACAATTAACGTTAATAATGTTGAACTTGTTAAACCACCAATTACTGAAATGGCAAGGCCTTTTGAAATTAAACCTCCACCACCAGCTCCAACTGCTAATGGAATTAGAGCGCCAATAGTAGCAAGTGCTGTCATTAGAATTGGACGTAAACGTGTTGAACCTGCCTCTAGAATTGCTTCACGCATTCCTAAACCATCCCGTTCCATATGAATAATACGGTCTACAAGGACGATAGCATTTGTCACAACAATACCTATTAACATTAATAGCCCCATCATAACAGAAACAGAAATTGTTTCCCCAGCAATTAGTAATCCAACAAAAGATCCAATTACTGTAAATGGTAACGAAAATAGAATAGCAAATGGTGCAAGACCTTCACCGAATGTAACCACAAGGATGAAGTATACAATTAAAACCGCTGCTAACATTGCGACGCCAAGTTGGGTAAATGTTTCGGTCATATCTTCAGCAACACCACCAACGCCAACCGTTACACCTTTAGGTAAATCTAAATCATCAATCGCGTTATCTACTTCTGAAGTTGCTTTTCCAATATCATCACCAATAATTGTTCCAGATACTGTGGCATGGTACTCACCTTTACTACGTGCAAGTGTATTTAATGTCGTACCTTCTTCAACTGTTACTAGTTCAGAAAGTGGCATGGTTGTACCAAGAGCTGTCTCCACTTCAGTTTCTAACAGTTCTTCCACTGACTTTGGATCTGCTTCTTGTTCTTGTTGAACGATAACATCGATTGATTCCCCGTCTTTTTCAACCGTTGTTAATACTTCCTGTGTTTGATTAGGACTTAGCATCATAACAATTTGTCCTGTTGTTAGGCCGTATTGTAGTAATTCCTCTTGATCTACATTAAACGTATGCTCAACATATGCATCCTCTGCACTTGAAGAGACATCTTTTAAACCGTCATTCTCGCTTAAAACGTTCTCTACCATTTCAACCGATTCATTAAGTTTGTCTAAATCTTCACTATAGAATGTGTAGCTCAATTCATTGGTGTTCATGGACATGGACGTGAAATTTTGGCTTTTCCATTCACCAGATTGCCCAATATTAAACACATATTCTTCAATTTCCTCACGTACTTCAGGGAAATTTTCCATTTCTGGGTCAAAGATTAGGTACATTAAAGCACCGTCACCTCCGCCCCCCATCATTGCAGCCATTGGATCGCCACTATCGGTAACTGATACTTGAACAATATCAATATCGTCACGTTGTAGTAACTCATCTTCAACAACTTCAATGTTCGCTAAGGTATCTTCTTGTAAATCACCTGTTCCAGGTGTATAAGTTAAATACATTACTTTCTCTTCTTCACTACCCATGAAACTGAAGCCTATTAACGGCGTTAATGTCAGACTTCCTACTAATAAGATAATAGCCACTAGTGAAGTAATAATTTTATGGTTCAACGTCCAGTCAAGGACCTTTTTGTACCATTTAGATAGTTTACCAGAATCCTTATGACCACTTTCCGCCTTTTCACTATACAGCTTCTTCTTAAATAAGAAGTGTGATAGAGCTGGAACAATTGTAATCGCGACAAGTAAGGAAGCTCCAAGTGCAAAGGTCATTGTTAATGCAAATGGCATAAATAATTCCCCAACCATACCTCCAACAAAAATAAGTGGTGCAAATACTGCAACCGTTACGAGTGTAGATGATAAAATCGGTTTGAACATTTCGATCGTCGCTTCACGAACAAGTGCCCGACCTGTTAACTTTTCCCCTTTTAAATGTAGTCTTCTGTAAATATTTTCGACGACTACAATTGAGTCATCAATAACACGACCAATGGCTACTGTAACCGCACCAAGCGTCATAATATTTAACGTTATTTCCATCCAGTTTAATAACAGTAAAGCCATCAAAATGGATACTGGTATGGATACAATGGATATAATCGTAGATTTAAAGTCTCGTAGGAATAATAAAATAATTAATACGGCTATTAAACCTCCAAATATCGCTTTTTCAATCATAGTTAACACGGAGTCCTCAATTGGTTCACCTTGATCAAGCGTCACATCAATGACAAGCCCGTCGATATTTTTCTCTTCTTCTGCAATTAATTCCTTCACATCGTTTACCACATCAACGGTGTTTGCTTGTTGTCCTTTGACAATCTGGATTGCAATAGCATCTTCACCATTTGTACGTGAAACGGATTGTACTCTACCGACCTCCTCAATGGTAGCAATCTCGCTAAGTTTCACAAATGGTGATGGATTTGCCTCTGATGGCGTGATCGGAATAAGCATTTCCTTCAACTCATCAGCTGTCATAAATTTACCATCCACTGAAACAGCTTGTTCACCTTCTTCAAATTCATAAAGACCTAAAGAAATTGCCATATCACTTGCCTGAATCATCTGCTTAACATCATCTTCAGTCAAGCCAAACTCTTCCATTTTTTCTTCATTATAATTAAGTTCTACTTCTTCAATGTGTTGACCAGTAATAGTCGTAGATGCAACACCATCTATTTTATCAAGCTTCGGAAGCAAAATGTCCTCAACTGTGGAGGTTAAGCTAACGATATCTTCATCCTCACTACTCACACTTAATGCCACAACAGGCATCATATTCATACTAATTGCTGTTATTTGAGGCTCTTCAGCACCATCTGGTAAATTAACTCCATCTAATGCAGCATCTAATTCTCGTTTTGCCTCATCCATATCTATACCATAATCGTATTCCACTTGAATATTCGCCATATTAGAATACGAATTTGAAGTAACAGACTTTACATCTTCCAAACCTTCTACCGCTTTCTCTAAAGGTATGGATACATCCTCCATCACTTGCTCAGGAGTTGCCCCAGGATAAACGTCCATAACCATCAAAAACGGAATGGAAACATCCGGCATCGTCTCCATTTTCATTCGTGTACCTGAATAGATACCAGAGACTGTAATAATTATTGTGAGCAACCATACTGCTAGTTTGTTTTTCAATACAAAGTTGACTAATCCTTTCACGTTCACACCTACCCTAAATTGACTTATAAGACTCAGTTATATATAATAATGACTAACCAGTCACCTGTCAACAATAAGAGCGGGAGTAGATAAAATGAGTAAAAAACAATTAATTATGGATAAAGCGTTAGAACTGTTTGCTGAACAGGGATTCGAAGCTACATCTGTCCAACAAATTACAGATTATTGCGGCATTTCAAAAGGGGCTTTTTACCTAGCTTTTAAGTCAAAAGACGAGCTAATTATCGCGCTGATTGACCACTTTATGGAAGCGATTACTTCCGACATTGACCATGTAGTCAAAACAAAAAACAACGAAGAGCTATTATTTTCATTTTATTACACCATCTTTAACTCTTTTCAACAGCATTCTGATTTCGGTAAAGTTCTTATGAAAGAGCAAGCACATACATTCAATGAAGACTTCATTATAAAAATTAGGTATTATAATACTTTAATAGAACAAATGATTTTATCCATGCTTGAACGTTTGTATGGCAAAGAGATTGAACAAACAAAGTATGATCTCATGTATTGCGTTAAAAGCTTTATGAGTACGTATTCCGAGTTATTTCTATTTAATGGTGACCCATTGGAAATTAAATTAGATTTGCTATCACAGTCACTAGTCGAGAAAACAGATATATTAGCGAAACACGCAAAAAATTCGTTTATAACAAGTGAACTTCTACATGATATTCGCCAACCATTAAATGAAGAAATTACACAGGATCAGATCATTGAATTACTGAAACAAAAAATAGATGAAATGGATGAGTGTATCGAAAAAGACTCATTAATCTTATTAAAGCAGCATCTAATGAACCCCACATTTAGTCCAGCAATTGTAAAAGGATTGCTTGAAAATATACGTCAGCACTCACACTGTAAACGGATTTCCTATTTGCTACGTAACTATCTTAAGCTTAAAATAAGAGGATAAATGGGATATATAAAGAAATAAGAGACGAGGATTGATGTCCTCGTCTCTTATTTCTAAAAGTGTTTCTAATAATTCGTCCTAGATCATAATTTAGAATCCGTATTTCGCTTCTTTCTCTTCACGAATCTTCCTATAAGTTTCCGTTAAAACTGCAGTATCCTCCACTAAACGATCAATCCGAAATAACACGTCATCATCTATAATTTCTTTCCGATAAAAATCTTTTTCCTCAATAAATACATAGGTTTGAACAGTTTGTGCTTTCATATATGCCAAAATAGGTTTTAACTGTTGTTCTGGGATCAAATAATGCTTCGCCGATCCAGCTGTTACCAACATACTTACAACTTTATCCAGAAATGCTTTTTCAGGAAGTAAATCAAATATATTTTTTAATGTGGCTGGAATAGACGCCTGGAAAACCGGTGTACCAATTATAATCGCATCGGCTTCCATGATTGTTTGTGTTACATACTTTGTATCGCCTTGATATTCCAAATAATTCCTTCCATCACTAAATTGAACATCATATTCCGATAAATCTATGAAGGTCACATCTGCATCTGGATATTCTTCATTAAATGCTTTTACCGTGTATTCCATCGCAGTTTTGGTTTTCGAACCAACGATTGAACCGGATAATCCGACTATTTTCATATTCGTTGCCCCCTACTTCTTTGCCGTATGCTTTTTGATTGCTGGTAAAATCTCTGTACCAATAATCTCAATGTTTTTCGCCACGCGTTCAAATGACATTCCACCGAAATCGATTTGTGCAATATATCGTTGATGACCGAATTGTTCATGCTGATAAAGAATTTTTTCAATAATTTCCTGTGGACTACCAATATTCATTACATTATGCGGATCGACACCCTGTGCAAAATGCTGTTTCGGAAAACCTCGTCCATTCGTTTTCTTCATTCCCTCATTAATGTGAGGATACATATCTTTTAATGCTTGCTGAGAGGTTTCCGCTGCATAGAAGAAACCAGCTGTCGCCACTGGTAGTTCGGAAGGATCGTGACCACCTTGTCGTGCAGCTTCTCGATATGCATCAATAGTTCGCTTGAATACCGATACAGGTCCACCTAGATGAGCCATGAACATCCCAACGCCAGCATATCCTGCTTTAATTGCGCTGGCAGGTGTTCCACCAACTGCACGCCAAATCGGTAACGATCCATTTAGTGGACGTGGAAGGATTTTTGCATTGTTTAATGGAGCACGATATTCCCCACTCCAATTCACTACTTCCTCTTCATTTATTTTCCGTAGCAGATCAAATTTTTCTTCGAATAATGCTTCATAATCACGCAAATCATAACCTAACAATTCAAAAAGACCGACTCGTGATGCACGGCCAGCTACTATTTCCGCACGACCTTTCGAAATCAAATCAAGCGTAGCAAAATTTTCATATACACGAACTGGGTCTGATGTACTGATAATGGTAGAAGAGCTCGCTACTTTTATTTTTTCTGTTGCTTGAGCAATTGCTGCTAACACAACAGCATGTGCTTGAGTTGCAAAATATTCCTGATGACTTTCTCCAACACTAAAAAAGTCAATACCCGCCTGGTCAGCAAGCTTTGCTAATGCAATTATATCCTGAATACGTTGTTCTGTAGATATTCTATCTCCTGTTATTGGGTCTGGTAAATGATCGCCTAATGTATATAAACCAAACTCCAAACCATTACTGGGATCAATACGATATTTTTCCATATAAGTCACCTTTCTCTCTCAATTAGCTGAATGATTTATTAGATAATGTTAGTATAGAATATATAAACTGTAAATATAAGTACGCACTTTAAAGTTGCATAGTATACATTAGGATACTAAAGGAGAAAATTAGCACATGAAAATCGAACCGGAATTATGTCGAGTAGAGGATGCATTAGGGATACTAGTTGGAAAATGGAAGCCAATTATTCTTTTACATTTACTAAAAGAAGGAACGCAACGATTTAGTGAACTTAAACGTAGTATTCCAGATATCACCCAAAAAATGCTGACGAAGCAGTTACGGGAATTAGAAGATGAGGACATTATTGAGCGTGTCGTATACCCACAGGTTCCACCTAAAGTGGAATATTCTATTTCCGAATATGGAAAAAGCCTTGAACCAATTCTAGCAGCCATGCATGAATGGGGAACAAAACACACATTACGTAAAGCAGAGAAGTTGAGGAGTTAGGATCCAGGAATTTAGAAGAAAAATTATCTGTTCCATAATTATGAAGATAACAATTTTAAATGGGGTGTAAGGATGAGTAAACCTAGACGAAATGATCCATGTCCGTGCGGAAGTGGTAAGAAGTATAAAAAGTGTTGCGGAGCCTCTAATGTTATAGAGTTTAATCCAGAAATCTATAACATTGAACTAGAGCGTCTACATCAAGAGCTTATCTCATTTTCCATGGAAAAATTCGAAAAAGAATTGATGGAGCTATTAGAGAAATATTACCAACCATTTTTAGGAATGGATGAAGAACTTTCAGATATTTATATTAGAGGAATAACGAGTTGGGCAGTTTTTCTAGAACCATTTAATAACAATCAAACCATATTTGAATTATTTTACCAAAAACAGCAAGCAAAAATTAAACATACAAGAACGAAAAACACACTTTCCGAATGGGCAAAAGCGAAACCTGCTATCTATGAGATAATTTCAAGTGATGAACCAAGAAAAGAGACAACCATACGCGACATTATATCGAATGAGTATTATCAGATTTCTTCAAACGAGGAAGCTACTTATACTAAAGGTAATTTTGTAATTGGCTTGCTTATTCCATACATACAGTTGCATGACTTCTTTTTCATCATGATCGAAATACCAGTAGATAGATTAGACGAAGTCATAGAACTCTATCATTCCTATTCAAACAATAAGGATGAACTAATAGATGAATTTCCTAACTTCTTAGGAGAAGTATTAATGATTGATAAAGGTATCATACAATGGGACAATCCTGTACATGAAATGGTAGCAGAACTCTTCAGGCAACACATGGAAAGTAAAGGTTTTAGCTTTGAAGTTATATCGTGCGGGATAATGTTATGGCATGTTTATTGCGAAAGAAAAAATCCTACAGTCAAAAAACGTGGACCTTTTGCTGCAGCATTAGAATATTTGGTACAGACTGAGCTTTTTGAAAGTACTTCCATAACACAATCACAGCTTGCAAAAGAGTACGAAACGAATGCCAATACTATCTCATCCTATTACCGAAGGCTTTTAGATGAATTAGCTGATGATCTAGATTACTTAATTGATGACCAGCAGTTTGAGGAAAGTTATCATAACGATGACTTTAACACTTCTAACATTCCTGGTCCATTAAACTCAGAACAAACCATGCGTGAACTACAAAATTTACTTAATGAGCAAAATTTCGATTCCATCGAGGAAGCTAACGATTTTATGAAAAATATGATGCAAAATGGATCATTACATTTAGACAATACTACTTATTCTAAGTCTAAGTCTAATACAGACATTGCCCAGGATATGTTGTATGAAGCACAAGAAACTTATGGTGCAAAACGCAGGAAGTTAATTGAAGAAGCACTAAAAATCAATCCAAACAGTCCAGACGCATATCTACTACTTGCAGAAGATGCTAATTCAGCAAAAGAACAAGGTAGGCTCTTGGAAAAAGCAGTCAAGGCTGGTGAAAAAGATTTAGGAGAAGTATTTTTCAAAGAAAATAAAGGTCACTTTTGGATGATGATTGAAACTCGTCCATACATGCGAGCAAAAGCAACATATGCTACATCGCTTGAAGAAAGTGGATTTATTCAAGAAGCATTAAAACATTACGAAGAATTATTAGAATTAAATCCAAATGATAACCAAGGTATTCGTTATCTTTTATTGTCAATATATATAGAACTAGAGCTATATGAGCATGCTTCAAAATTGATAAAGCAATTTGAAGAAGATGAGACAGCAAACTTCCTTTTCAATAATGCGTTGCTAAGTTATTTTACGAATGGCTTATCGAGCAAAACAAGAAGGTTACTAAAAAATGCTAACAAGCAAAATCCATATGTAAAAGACTATTTACAAGGAACAAAACACATTCCAGCTCAAGCTTTCGATTATATTGGTTATGGAGATGAATCTGAAGCAATTGTTTATGCACAGGAAAATGCACACCTCTGGACGGGACAAGAAGAATTAATACTTGAGTTAGGTAAGTTGAAATAAATGCAGTAAAGCTAACGCTAGAAAAAATGGGTAATATCGGTTTAATAGGGATCCAATTTGCGTTTGAGTACTATGATTTTGAGAAATGGGTTGATACATCTCATCTCTTGAAAGCGGTCGTTATTGCTACAAAATAGTTAAATGAATTTATGTAGGAACGCTCAGAGACAATCCCCTCTCTGAGCGTTTTTTTGCGGATCATGAAGTTATTCGTATCGATAATGGAGTCTAATTTAACGAGCCGATGATAGCTAATCTCTATTCGCATTTATATTTACTTCAGAGAATAAAATCAACTGCTTCTTTAACAAGTGAAGTAAAATTATTAGGAAAAAAATGCCCTAAACCTTCAATAACAATCAACTTAACTGGTATATTATATTCTTCAAAAAGAGCTACTAATTCAAGTGTTTGTTGATAAAAAGGGTCCTTATCTCCTGTGATGATACAACCCTTTATATTTTCTTTATCCTCATTTTTGATTAGATTTTCAAAGGCAAATACATCTTTTATTGCTGGTATTACTGAAATAAACCCCTTTACACCCAACGTATTTTTTAAGCATAATTCCATTGCCAACTTACCTCCTTGTGATGCCCCAGCAAGAAGGTCTTGTTGTGTATGGTATTTACCTTTATAATCCATAAATGATTCACAAATTTCTTCTAATGCAATATTTGAGTTATCCCAGCAATAGGCATTATATCCATAAACTTGAGAAGATTGAAGAAACCCAAAAAGATAGTTATTTAATAAATCATTGTCAAACCAATAAGTAGCGAAGTCTTTTACATTAGATCCCCTCCAATGTAGCGAAAATATTCCTATGTCAGCTTTCTCATTTCCATAAATATATAATTGTGATTCAGAATTATGATTCCTAGTTTGTAATATGTCTTCACACTTATTAACAATTCTTTTGAAATCATCTCTTTCATGTAAAGATTTTAAATCTGGATCATGAGTCAATGTGAAAGAATTCCACCATACGCCATTACTTAATCCTTCTTCCAGAGCTGAAATAGCTAAGGTCTTTTTACCTTGCACTGCATAAGCACATGCTCTCCAAAAACATGTCTTATCTAAACGTTCCGGGTATTCTACTCGAGCTTGATCTATAAGGGAATGGACTTTTTCAAATTCTTCCATACCAAATGCAGTAAATAGATTATTTTGTAACGAAATAAATTTTGCCTCTGACACGATTACCCCTCCTTATTTGATTTATTTCGATTTCATATTTTTTGTATACTAAAAAAGGCAAAGACCCTATCCACACAGAAGTCCTTTGCCAAAGATGAAATATAAAACCATAAAACAATTATAATACAAAACCTCACAAATTACATGGAATAATTTTACAGGTGCCTGTCACCTGTAAAAAGTTACCTGCCGAAAAACTCATTTTTTCTTTCTTCTATATAATTATCATGAAAAAAGTCACTTATTTCAATATCAATATTGCCATGTGCGTCTTTAGGTTCTAACACCTTAAAGGTTACTAAGCTTAGAGGTGTATCTCCACCTGTAAATTTGTACACTTCTTCATTGTGCTCTAATACTTTAACTTTACTATACTTAAAATTCGGCTTCTTACTTATATACGTGTTACCAACTACTGGGAATTTTAACTTTTCCATTTCATCAAACATAGAAAAACCCCTTCCGTATATAATTTACTTCATTATATTCGATGAGGGGTTGGTATATTTCAATATTTTATTTCCAAAAATAACCACCTTTCACAGTTTAATTTTTCTAATGTATCCTTTCATTTTAGCCCTCCAATTATCGGTTCGAGAGATTTTTTGTGATGACAATCATATGCTGCATTCTTTCAAAGTCCACTCCAAAATCTCTTTTCCTTTTTCTGTAATCAAATAAGTTTTGCGCTGGTTATCTTCACTGTAACCCCCATACCTTACTATATTTAATACACATAAAAAAACCGAAACCCTATTATAAAGAAGTTTCGGTTTTGGAATATTTTAACAGGTGCCTGTCACCTGTCGATTACTACGCTTCGTCTTCTGCCAGAATGGCGTCATATGCTTCAGAGACTTTATTAAACTCTTCATCTGTTTCTATAGCAGCCAATTCACCATCTTCGTCTATTTTGAGAAAGAAGATGTCAATATCACCTTCACTTCCCTCTTCCAAGTCTTCCGTGAAGCTTACAGCTATATAGTCTGTACCTTGTAATGTAACTTTGGCTAACACTTCAACCTCTTGATCTTCATTGGCCTCATCACTAATTGTAAATACCTCGCCTACTTTAATTTCATCCATCTTGTTCGTACTCCTCTCTTATTGTAAGTTTTACTTCAACTATTATATTTGCCTCTATGTGCGAAAATCATGCTTTAACTTCTGCATTCAATATATTGCGCCCTTATTCGACAAAATTTCTCTAATTGGAATTGTTGCTTCACATATACTCATGATTACAGAATACGTAACAGTTCATCCATTAATTGTTCTGCTGAAATAGATTTATCTCCTCCGCCTTGTGCTATCGAATCCGAACCGCCTCCTTTTCCATTTATTTTGGGCAAGACGTCCTTTAATAATTGGTTCATATTTTTATCTAAATTCTTACCACTAGCACAAACTAGTTGCAGCTTATCGTCAATATCGTCGTTGATGAACAGTACGAGAATATTTCCTTCATTCTCTGTAATGCGTTTTGCCAGTTGTTGCAACTCTGGAACTGGACGTGACTGAAAAATCGACTGAACTAGTTTGTAATGACCTATTACCTTCGCTTCGTTAAGAAGTTTATTAGCTTCATGAGATATCAGTTGCATTTTTAGGTCAACAATAGTTTTTTCAAGCTCCTTCGTTTGTTGTATAACTCGCTTGGTAGCTTCTTGTAATTGTTCTTGCGGTACACTTAGTAACGATGTAAGGCCATGCACAATCATGTGTTTTTCATGGAGATGCTTCATTACTCTATTTCCACATACAAAGGAAACCCGAACTTTTTTCTTCTGTTTTTCCCAATGCAATACTTTTAATGAACTTACCTGACCGGTTTCGACCGGATGAGTACCACCACAGCCGTTATAATCAAAATCCGGGATAATGACAAGACGGATATTTTCTAAGACCGACAATTCTTTTCTCAGCATATAATTACTTAATTCTTTTTCTGTAACCCATTTCGTTTCAATCGGTCGGTTTTCTAGGATGATGTTATTAGCTATATTCTCCACTTTGCTCACTACTTCATCTGTAAGGTTATCTATTTGAAGGTCAATTGTACAAATTTCTTTTCCTAAATGAAAACTTACCGTTTGATACCCATATTCGTCTGCGAACGCTGCTGATAATATGTGCTGTCCTGCATGCTGTTGCATATGGTCGAAGCGCCTATTCCAATCTAACTCACCCACACATTCCGTAAGTACTTCCATAGGTTCATCGACAAAATGCCGGATTTCTCCGTCAACTTCCTCCACATCATTAACTCTCACATTGTTTAGCGTTCCCGTATCATGGGGCTGTCCACCACCAGTTGGATAAAATGCTGTCTGATCTAATACAACATAAGACCGACCTTGATCATCCTTGCTGGATTTTATTATATTAGCTTTAAATGAACGCACGTATTGATCCTCATAATAAATTTTAACTGTTGCCATATTCCACTCACCTTAATTTAATAAATTTGGTGCCTGTCACCCGTCGGTTTTTGTCGAACAATATCGTATATAATATGTCTTAAATAATATCCAGCCAGTCATCGATCCATCTACCAGTGCCTCGCAGTAACCAAAATATTAGTCTGAATGGAAATAAAATTATTTCAGGAACCCATATCAACACATCTACAATGAAGTCTAGAAAGGAATATTTTTCGTGATTCCTATTATTTTTTCTCATACGTTGATTCTTTTTCTTCCACCAATCCCTCATTTATTTGTTCGCTCCCTCACAATTTCTATCTGAATTAAATACGAAAAGGAGCACAAAAAGGTTTCAAGTGACAGGCAACTGTAAATTTTTTACAGGTGCCTGTCACTTTATTTTTCATCATAGTCTGGTGCTATGGATTTATTGATAAATAGGGCAACAATGAATGCAATACAGCATAGGGCTAGTGCAAACCAATATGCATGATGGACACCAAGTGTCATTGCATCACTTGCTACTTGTTCCGTAATCGGGCCAGTCTCCCCTTCTAAGTATGTTTTTTCCCCATGACTCATAATACTCACAAACACCGAAACTCCTAATGCGCCAGAAATCGGCTGTAAAGTATTTGCAATTGCTGTCCCATGTGGATACAATTTCTTCGGCAGTTCATTTAATGCATTCGTTTGCGATGGCATCATTATCGCAGAGATAGAAATCATTAATGCGATATAAACCAATACAAATGACCAGATTGGCACAGATTCAGAAATATTACTAAAGAAAATCATCACACCTACTAATACGAGTGTTCCGGGAATGATTAATTTCCTTGGTCCAAACTTATCAAATAAAGTTCCCATTACGGGTGACATAAGACCATTTAGTATTGCACCAGGCAAAAGTAATAATCCAGTTAGTTTTGCTGAATAACCTAATGGCCCTTGTAAATACATTGGCATGACGATCTCGGATGCAAACATCGCCATAATAACAATGACAAATATAATGACACCTCGAGTATAATTATTATATTTAAATACACGAACATCTAATAGAGGTTCCTCGAGCTTCAACTGACGCAAAACAAATAATACCAAGCTAAGTAAACCCACACCTATTATGATCAGGATTGTACGAGAAGCAAACCCTTCTGGATCCTCTCCAGCACTACTAAACCCATAGACAATTCCACCAATACCTATTGAAGACAAAATAATCGACAACACATCCACTTTTGGACGTGTAATTTCTCCAACATTTTGCAAGAATTTCCAAGCGAATATAATGGAAAATAATGCAAAAGGAATAACTATAATAAATAACCAGCGCCATCCTAATAAATCCACGATAACTCCAGACAAGGTTGGTCCTAATGCCGGAGCAAACATGATGACTAAACCAAATGTTCCCATTATTTTACCGCGAACTTCTGGACGATATATTAACAGCAAGGCATTCATAATAACTGGAATTAATAAACCTGTTCCAACTGCTTGAACCATCCTTCCAACTAATAACATTGGAAAATTAATTGCACACGCAGCTATCGTAGTACCTATTAAGAAAATAGTCATAACACCAATAAACATTTGCCTAGTCGTGAACCACTGAATTAATAAAGCAGAGATAGGCATTAAAACACCCATTACCAACATAAATCCAGTTGCCATCCATTGAACTGTTGGTGCTTCAATACTAAATACGGTCATTAACTCTGTTAAAGCTATATTTAGTAAGGTTTCGTTCAAAATTGCAAAAAACGCACCTATCATAAATGTTACTAATATTATTTTAGAATTCAATTTTGTTTCCATGATTTACCACCATCTTTCTAATACTTCAGAAAGACAGTATACCTCAAATGCAATATAGTGTCATGTATTTAGGTGCCTGTCACCTGTCGATTTTTGTCGGTGCCAGGCACCTAAATACCTCTTATTCCCCCAAGATCTCTCTTGTCTTATTAAGAATTTCTTCATCCTTCAACCGGAACTTAAATTCAACTCTTCTTGAATCATCTGCGCTATAGTTTCCACCTTCATCTGTACGATTATCTGAAAAGGACTTACTGTTTACGGTTAACTTTTCCTCTAAATGACTTTGGATATTTTTATAAGGAAAATCCTCCCCTAGGATATAGGATGCGACACTATAAGCTCTTTCTTGTGCAAGTTCTAAGTTATATAGATAGCTGCCATTGCGATCAGTATGACCTTCAATAATGATTTCTGCTACATATTCTTCATAGCCGCTTCCAAGCAATATGTCTAAATACGTGGGGACAAATTCATCTAAGAACGCAAATGACTCTGGCTTTAATTCGGCCTCATCGAATTCAAATAAAATGTCTGTGTTAAAAATAATCGCACCGGTTTTTTCATCTACTTCGATTCCTAATTCAGAATCACTGAATTCTTCTTTCATCTCATTGACCAATTGGGCACGCACTCCCATGATTTGATCAATGGTTCGTTTCATTTCTTCAATCTGCAGCGATTTTATAATCATCATAGTGATAAAAATTAAAATAAAACATAGAAGTACGGTTGTAAGCAAATCGGTAAAAGATGGCCAAAAATGTCCCTCATCTGTGTCTCTTTTAAATAAACGATGATATTTAGTATTCATTTTGCCTCAACCCTATACTATTCGGCCTTGGTACTCCCTGCTGACTTACTACGCCCAATTGTCGATTCAATGTTTGAATTTCTCGACTCAACTCCTGGAGCATTTGCTGTGTATATCTAGAATTACTCTGTTGGATCTCTTCAGAAAGTCTACGCAGTTCCTTGAATTCTCTCTTAATTTCTTCATTTGTATTATCCATGGAGGCGGATATATTTCGAACAACGTTTTCCATTTTATCTCCAAGTGTTCCTTCCAGATTAGCAACATACTTAGAGAGCGTATCCTTTAATATACCAACACTAGCTTCAACTTGATTTTCCCGTTGATTGAACGCTTGGTTCATTTGCGTAATGCTAGAATTTATTTCATTAATTAATTGGTTATTTTTCAAGCCTACTTCCTCATACGTTTGGGTTGCATTTTGTAGATGCTTTTCAAAGGTAATGGTCTCTATTGTATGTTTTTTCAAATGATCATTGAATGTTCGGTTAAACTCTTTCAAATCCTCAAATCGATCGGTCAGTAAATGCTTGTAGTCAGCTTGTGTTTGGTTAATCACTTCCAGTGCTTGTGGTAACTGGACAATCGACTCTCCTAAGCGATCAAAATCCTTTGATAGTTCACCTAAGTAAGTAGATATTCCCGCTAACTTCGTATTTAAGTCACTACCAAATACCTGTTTAAAATCTTTATTATGTGCTTCCATTTTTTTGACCAAATCATTACATTGATGCATGATTTTATCATAAGAATCAATGATAGATTCCTGTCCCTGCATGATAGATGACGTGAATTTTTTCAAGTCAACGACAGAATCCTCAAATTGATTTAGCGTGTCCATTTGTGTTGTGGAAACTTCTTTCACTTTTTCATACGTATTTTCAAATGCCTTTACCATACGGTCATTTCTTCCATCCATTTTTTTGAAATATGAAAATAACGAATCAAAATTGTCATTTAACCTCGCAGTACCTTCTCCAAATCCATCAGTCACTTCTTTCATCTGTTCGAATAATCCTTGAAACTCGGTTAGATTTTTAGAAAGACCGTCATTAAATGCAGCTAAATCTTGTGCTGATTGCTGTAAACCTGTTGTATAATCTTGAAAACCTTGGAAAGCCTGTTCAATACCTTGTAACGATTGTTGATTCGATTCATGAAGGTTAACAATAGATTGATTAATTGTTTCGGAAACGTCAATCAATCTACTCATACCGTTCTGATCGGTTCCTTCCAAGTTAGATTCTACTTTTAACATGATATCTGTAAGCATATGCTCCGTGTTCAAAGTTTTAATAAGTACTGTCATAATGAGAGAAAAGCCCATTCCAGCGATACTTGTGTAGAATGCGATATCAATACCTGATAAAACACTTGCTACATTTTCAACTAACTGATTACCAGTTCCGTCAATACTTCCTAAGGAAATCGTTAGACCAATAAATGTCCCTAGAACCCCAATTAATATAAATATAGACACCGTCATCTGAATTATTTTGATGAGGCTAACAACTGGAACAGAAAACACGCGCCAACCTGAAAATTTTTCCTGTACAAATGTTTCTACTTTTACCGAATCCTCTTTCTGTCGCTTATCATATTGTTCTTTAAAAGACAGTAGTGGATCTACATCCATTCGGTTCGACTCTTGTAAATAATTTCGTAGTCGCTTTAATTTACTAAACAAGGCAAGATGAACAAAAACTGTGATAAAAAAGGCAACGAACAACACCATAAAGATGAGCTCAATCACTGGATGTGATAAAATCGCTTGTACCTTCTGTTCACTAGCAAATAAACCCAAAATCGATTCCAGCATCATTTCCTCTCCCCATCTCAAAAGATTCCATCATACAAACATACTATTCAAAGCTCGGCCAAATCATGTATGAAATAGGTGCCTGTCACCCGTCGTTTTTTGTCGAATGCAACAGGTAATTAATGAACTACATTCATACTTTTATAACATGCATTCAAAAAAGCTTGTCCACAGTGGTAGACAAGCTTCTCATCATATCTCTATAAATCTTTATTTACTAAAACAATCACACACCATAAGAACATTTCCATCTGGATCCTTAAAAGTAAACTCTGATAGATCCGGAAATATTTGAATTTCTGTTACAATCTCTGCCCCAATCTCTCGAACATATTGAAATGCCGTATCAATATCTTTTGCGCTAAAATTAAATAAAGGCTGATTGGAGGGACGAAAGTCATACGACTTATCTAAACTGTGATCATCCAGAGTTAACCCCGGCCGTCCAGCACCCATATTAAATGTATAAATTGGTCCCTTTACCTCGCTTCCTTCAATTTCGACTCCTAGAAGTTTGCTGTACCAATGGACAGACTCTTTTATATCTTTAACGTGTATGAAAATGGTATCAACCCTGTTTTCTATTGGTTTTGCCATAACCATCAACCCTCTTCTCAAAAATTGGCTTTTCATTCAACTACTGACTTCTTTAATCCTAAGAAATATTTTAGTATAAAATGGATTATTATGCCTATAATGAATGACAATCCAACTCCAAATAGAGTTGCTTCAGTAGTAAATGTAGTATCCTTAACCTCAATAATATATAAATGGAACCCAAATAGAGATGGATCTGAAACAAGATTCGAATATCCTAATAACAATAGAATAATGGGCGTAATAAACACGGTTAGCACATACAAGAATGTCAGACTTAACCCACTTGATATAGCTTTAAACACTTTTGCCACTACCATCCCTCATTTCTATTAAAATATTTGTAATGTTCTTTCCATCTGGTAATTTAGGATGAAGCATTACAAGATTACCAAAAGCTAATAAAGTAAACAAACTAGTAAATTGATTATTAATTATATTAATTACTATGATTGATATGAAAATGGGGAACAAAGAACCACAAATCGCTACAATAAAATTTTTAATATGACGATTAAACTTTTCATGAGTAACATAAAAGTACTTTGCATTAATTTCTATAGCAAAATAATAGAATGGTTTTTTCTCTAAGACATTAAATATCATAATGGGAATAATGTGGCCTATTTCATGTACAATTAATACTAACAATGTTGCTAATATAATTATAATTAAAAACGAAAATATCGTCATTTCACAATTGGTCTCCTTAAATAAAATGTTTCAACGATGAAAAACATAATTACAGCAAGAGAAATATATGTAAATTGGACAAGTACTTGATTAACAATTAGCTGTCTTATAAACATGTCAAAAACATTTACAATAATTAAGAGTAAAATTATCACATATATTTTATTTAATTCATTTATTTTAATCACAAACCCTACCATTGTAGACAAAATAGTTACAAAACCGATAATAATAAATGTTTCCAGTATCCCAAACACTTCCATTCCAGTTAAAAAGTAACTAATTGCGATAAATAAAAAGTAAGTGAGACAGTTTAAACTATAGATAATGAATAATCTAGATAGAAAGTATTGGTATTTGCCAACATTTAACGTATAAATCGCTTGCAGGTACTCTCTAAAATGTATTCCGATAGTTAATGGTAAAAGTAAAATAATTTCCTTTAAACCGAAATTGATAATCATCGAATACATCATTGAAAAATTAGCTAAATCTAAACTGTGATACAGACTAATAATAAGGACGATCAAGGTGATGAAGAAAAAACTTTGCTCTTTGAAAACTTGATTACGAAAGAAATGTATTATTTCTAGCTTGCTTTGAAGTAAAAACTTGTTTTCGTAATCCAGTTTCTTTGAAGTGTATTTTTGTGAAAGTGTACCGGCATCTTTTTGCATAAAAGTTTTATTAAGAAATTCTAAAGAAAGATGAACAAAAAAATAGGTAACCAGTATGCCAAATAATAGAATGATAGTGGAATGTAGTATTTTTCTATCTCCTATTAACTCCGACAGAGGATTAATTAAAAAAATCAGACCGACCACTAATAATACATTAATAAAGGTATTTAGAAAAAATTTCTCTTTCACTGTCATAATTTTCATCGTTATAATATTAACAGCCATCCATAATGTAAATGAGAAAAAGTAAATAATAGTGGATGTGATTAGTAATAATAATAAGTATAATAGATTAACAGTAAAACCTTTTATTATAATACTTACCATTATCGGAAGCGCAGCGAGAATCAATATTATGAAATAGAATACGAATGGTAAAAAGATCCTACTCAAAATAATCTGGTGAGCTTTTATTTTTGAATTCAGGTAGAAAAACACAAAATCATTTGCTTTAAAACCATTTCTAAATATAATGACAAAGAAGATGCTTAATACAAGACTAATCTTAATAAAATTGATATAAACTATAGACAGATCTAAATCCATGTTCATGATTGTTTGTAATGTTAATGCACCATATATTGCATATACCAATAATAATCCCAGGGCTATTAATATTGAGTGAGAAGGATGTTTAGTTAAAAAGTATCTTACTTTTTCGGTAATCTTGGAAATTTCTATTCTCTTAACCACCTGATATATTAAGCTCATCTAATAACCCCTCAATATATTTATAATAATCCTTGTTTACTTTTGTATATAAATCCTCTAATAAAATATTACCAAACTTGCTTTTCACTTCTTCTTTCGTACTGTTTAATTTTATTGATCCGTCTCTTAGTATGACAATATTATCAAATAAATTTTTACCGAAATTTAAATCATGTGTCGAAATAAGCACTCCTACTCCCTGGTCTTTTAGTTTCCCTAATACTCGCTTTAAGGTTATAATCATATCTGGATCCAGTCCGTTAGTAGGTTCATCAAAAACTAGAAAGTTAGTCCCTCTAAATAATTGGCATACAATTTGTGTCTTCTTTTTATTGCCATGAGATAAGTTTCGAATAGGAACATGCACATATTTTTCAAGATTAAAAATTTCAATTAAATTTTCCAAATATGCTCTCTCTGTTACTATGCCATTAGCGGACTTCATTAATTGAAAATATTCCGTTGGAGTTAAATAATCTAGTAAAGATATATTATCTGGCAAATAAGCAATTTGGTTTTTGAAATAATCCACGTCATCCTGTGAATCAAAAGATAACTTACGATTATTTAACATAATTTCACCTTCAAACTCTATTAGTCCAAACATTGATTTTATAATAGTAGTTTTACCTGCTCCATTATGTCCTAACAGTAGATTAATCTCTCCCGGTTTAACTTTCATTGCTATATCTTTTAGCTCAAATGAATTGTATTTTTTTTGTTTAATATACAACGATATCATAATTACACTCCTAGGATAGTTATGTTGGTGGCATAGAATTGCTACCAATCCTATGCCACACTAGTTCTTACCTACAGAAGACTGAAATAGAAATCGGTCCTAATTTAAAGTCTCCACCATAATTTGCACCGTTACCATATGTTTGGCAAATCCACATGAGTAATGCTATCCCAGCAAAAGCAACAATCATGTATACAACAACCCACCAGCCTGCATTTTTTTGAACATTACTAGAAGTTGCTACTTCTTGATGTGCATATAATACTCTATTAATAAAGTCCAATAATGCAGTGTAAAGCAATAAAGATGATTTGTTTAAAGTTGCAGTCATATTTTAACCTCCCTTCTTTTTTAGTTGAAAGTCCCATTTTAATGTATCCCCTGTTGTAACTGGAACTAGATATTGTTACATCCTAAAGTGAGGATGAAAACAAACTAAAGATTCTTGGTGATTTAAAATGACACAAGGTGAATGGAATTCTAGTGAGGGTAAAAACTATTAACATGTGAGTACTAATTGAAGCAAAGTATAAATTAAGTTATAGATTCTTATTGGAGTTAAAGAGAATAACCATGAGGTAAATCCTTTGAAGGAAAATTGCTATTTTTCACATAAATTATAACGTGACAGTATTCACGAAACAATAGACATATAGTATGAATCTATTTAATGTCGTAGGTATTATGGATGAATTTTGAAAAAGCAAAAGCACTAGAGAGAGCTTTTGCTTGAAAAACTAAGTCCTAATTTTTCCTTGCAGTCCCAAAACTAATTACATACCCATCAGGATCCTGAATTGAAAATTCCTTCCATGATCCCCAATCTAAATTTGTCTCCTCTGGCTCTTGAACGATATTCGCGCCTCTTTCTTTCACCTGATCATACAGCGTTTCTAGCGAAGTATAGTCGTCAGCATATGCATAAACATCACTTACAACTTTATTTTGTGAACTGTTTGGGTTAATCGAATCCGTTTCATTAGCCTGTAAGAGTTTGATGCCTAACTTAATCCCATCCTTTCGCAATGCCCACCAATCGGTTACATCACACTCTAGAATTTTTTGATAAAATTCCTTTGATTTCTCTAAATTAGATACGAGAAAAACTGTCAAAGATTGAATTCTTTCTTCCATTATTATTCTCCCCCTTTCATTACCTATTGGTAAGCCTTCTCTCCGCTTAAGTATTTACCTATACCAAGTAGGTACACTATTATTAAAATTATCATGGTCTTTTATGACAGCAAATGAATATTTCTTCATCTTATTATATTGTTCTTTACTTAGCCGCTGTCCCCAAACTAAAGCTGACACAACGTGCATTGCACTATATAATCCATATAATCGCCAAAATTCATCAGTAACATGATTATCGTGATAACCATCAATGATTCCTTTTGTAAATTCAATGCTTATTGGTTTGGAAAAGAACCCCAACTTATGGAGGTCATGTACCGGGTCACCCCAATCCATTCGTTGAAAATCGATAATCCCAGCGAACGTACGATGATGTATTAATAGATTTGAGGGATGGAAATCATCATGTTGTAATGTGTTTGGTCTATCTTTCATAATATCTTCATGTTCTCTTATATATGTCGCAAGTAATTCCTTAATAGATTCTTCTATGTTAACCTGCTGTAATTCCATTAGGTATTTCTCACTTTTCTTTTTCTTCGTTATGTACCAGGATGGGTAATTTCTTGGTGCCGGTACTTGATGTATGTTTTTCAGTTCCTTGCCCGCTAAAAATCCTGCATTGTACTGTTCTGTTCCGGTTAAATCTTTTATTGCTTCCTCACCATCTGTACCTGGTAAATAGCTTAGAACCATATAACTCATTTCTATTTCGGGTAACGTATTATATTCTATTCCCTTCGGCACAAAACTAGAGTAATTTGATGCAATATTAATATAGTCAAACTCTTGTCTTCTTTTCTTTTCATTCTCGTTCAAAAAAGTTCTTAGAAGATACGTATCATCAATGATGTACTTATTATCGAATGAGAATCCTTTTTCAATCTTCCTTATCATGTTTGCGTTTTTTACATAGGAAATTTGTTCGATGCGATAATCATCCAACTCCCTTTTACCTTTCATAGCTTCACTCCTAACATAATATCTCCTACTTCATGAGTGGACGAACCAGTCCAAATTCATACACTCTTTTCCCAATGATTAATGGGGAGTTTATTAATATAGTATCAGATTAAATTGCAAGAGTGTAAACTCTTTATGCAATTCTTTGATCTATTATTATCCAAAGATTATAAATCAAAAAACCCACTCTCCCCAGTTTGAAAGTGGGTTGTTCATATATATATTAATATAATAAAAATCCTACTAATAGATCTCTACTACATCAGAAGGTAACCTTCTGACATGCTCCAAATAATGCATTACACCTTGTTCTTCATCAAGTGGATATTCAAAATCAAGTGTATTTGCTACAGTTGAAGCTGTTTTGCGAAATAGCTCACTCATTGCAAATAAAGATTTCCAAACGCCTTCGTAACTCCCATCAGAATAGGTTTGTAGTAGCTTATACCAGTACTCTTCAGATAAAAATCTTTCTAAATATTTCCCGGATTTTCCGATACTCACAGAATAATTTGTTTCTATTCCTACCTGCCATTCAAGCATTTTTATAAGCATGTTTCGAACTATATTCAAATGTTCGTGTGCATATAGGATCTCTCTTCTCCATAATCCTTTTGCTACATATGTCGATACCCACCAAAATTCGTTACAGCAATCCGTAAAAAATGTAGCTGATGGTGGTTTTACCCAGTAATCTTCATCCGTAGGAAAAGGCATATATGGTAGAACATGATCCTTATCGAGCAAAATAACCGTTAGCTTGTCTTCCGTACAATAGTTATCCATTTCTTCCACTGGAACCAGTGTTAAATCAATCCGATTTCCATCTTTAAATAACATAAGATACGAATATCTGTTACCGAGCTCAGATTGAAACATTGCCATGTCTTCGGGGGTTTGCATTATGATTCGCTCACCAAAAACGTCAATCCAATTTGGATCATTAATAAACGAAGGCATGTCCGTAACGATATAAACAATGTCATAATCCTGAAACGGATCAATTGGTGCATTGGCATTCGTTCGAGAACCGTTCATTCCAACTGCACGAATTCGATCATCGTCTTTTGATACGTTTAAAATAAGATCCATCATTTCTTTTTCAGAACGCAAGATAACACCTCCTAAAGTTATTATTTTCCTTATTATACGATATTTTACCATGAATTGTTTCGATTTCCGTAATATTTTTTATATTTTATGGAACACTATAGTTGTATCTACAACTAACTAATGTGAAAAGGAAATAATATATGATTTTTCTACTTTTTTCTGTGGTTATTTTTATTCTAGTAACATTACGCATACCCAAAAAATTAGAACGCTCCGAATTGATTGCGGTAGCTTATTTTTCCACTATTCTAGGGTTTGTTACGGATATCATCCTCGATCTTAAATATCATTTGTATGGTTATTTTGAACCTGGGGTACAATTTCCGGGGTTTTTACCAGCAATCATTCTTTTCCCAACAGCTGGTGTCGTATTTATGAATTTTTTTCCATTTATGAAGTCACTTGCTAAAAAGCTTCTTTATACATTTTATTGGACGTTATTTTGTCTAGGTTATGAGTTTCTTTCCGTAGAGTCCGACTATTTTTATCATAACGGATGGAAATATTGGCAATCGGCTCTAGCATACCCATTCCTACTCTGGCTCCATCTCGTACACCTAAAAATCTTCCGATGGTATACCAAAAAGAGCAGCCAGACCTAGTGCCTGTCACCCGTCGAGTTTTGTTGGTTTTTGTCGATCATTTCTATTTTGGATAAAGGAAAAGCATATCTTTCACTTGAAGGATATGCTTTTCCTCTAGCTACGCTCTTTTATATGCTTATTCCCGTATAGGGATGAACGGACAAGCTCTTTATCTGTCATTAGAAATTCATGGCTTCTCATTAATGAAGTCTGTAGTGCTGCATTTGCATTCGTTGCATCGTAGGCACATATTGACATCAGCCCCATTTTATTTACACTACAGTCTGCAACACGTTCATAATCATCCATTGTACAGGTAATATCAACTTGATCATTCCATTCCACATGTGCCCACGTACGAACATTAATATTTTCACATAAATAGGGCTCTAACATATTTCCAAATCGGTCAACTATGCTGTTGATATGAAAATCACCATAGCATCGATAAAAGGAGTAGTTATCAACATAATGGATATATTCTCTCTCTGTAATAGAAAACAACTGATTTATTCGTTTTACTGCTCGTTTATATATTTCTGGATTTTCTATGATAATAATGTGGTGTCCTTGATCTATACCTGACTTCATGTAAGCTAGCATGTTTTCAACATAATAAGTTATACTTTCAAAAAAATACAGTATATGTGATGTACTTGGTACCTCTACCTTTCTTGTTAAAGGGAGCAATTTTGTCACCAAACCACTTCTTTCTTTGCTATTATTGTTTTACATGTTTTCTTGAATGAACAGCGAAGGGAATACGGACGAATTTGAATTAATAATATAAAACGGAGAATCCACAATTTCAAAATCTGTCATTAGATACGGATAATTTCTCATCATTCTAATGTGCGAAACCGCTTTAACCATTGATGCATTATAAGAACGGATAATTAAAACCTTTTTATTATTAAATTGCGCTCGTTTTGTGGTGAGGTATTTCTCTAGCTTGCTTAACCAATCATTATCGTCATATTGCTTTTCATGCGACCATATACGTACTAACTTATCTTCGTCAAACTTTGCAACCAATCTTTGAAAGTAAGTAACCATTTCACTTGGTTCATATTGACCAAGGTCTTCCTTATTGACAAAATGAATATATTTTTTTATTTCTCTTTTCGTTAAGATTGTTTCCAAACTTCGTTTCAAGTGATTGAAGGTCATTTCGTAATCAATGATGATACAAAAACTATCTTTTTCAACTGCTGTTAAAAGATAAGATACTGCATGATGAGAGTACAGTTCAAAATCATTGTATAAGTATAAAACCTCTCCTTCTCCATTACATCGAAAGAATTCAGGTATTTCTCCACTCAGCACATTCTGTTGAAATGTACTTTGATTTAAATGATCCTGAAAGAACATCATTGGATCAAAATCCAATGCTTTAGCTATATTATTAGCAACAGTCAGGCTAGGATTACGCTTCCCAGTTTCAATCTGTGAATAATAACTCCTATCAATAAATGAAAAAGAGGCAACTTGCGCTTGGGTTAATCGTTTAGATTCCCGATATAGGATCAACCACTCTCTCTTCATAACGTTCCTCCAATCACATCAGTACATGATGCTTAAAATGTGTAACAGAATGTAGGCTTTCTAAAAATTGAGTTTATTATAATTAAACCATAGGTAAGGCTAGTTTATATGTGGTAATTATTGGGTAACATATTTTTAATGCTATATCTATCTAAAATTTTACAATATTACTAGATTTAATACATTCTAAAAGATTCATGTTTCTTTAGTTTACCAATTATTATGCTCCTTGCGTGTGGCTAGTTGCCACACATCATAGATATAGTAAAAACTTAGAAAAACACAGCCGAAGTAGTTACTGGCAAAAATCACTCGATGACATTTTTTACAATAAAAAATTGTGGCTAGTTGCCACAATCTATGACTTTACTACGTAACTCTATTAAAATGATATTCGTGCCAAGATTTGTGTTGATTAAATAAGGAGCGATAGTAATATGTTTGATTATAATTGTAAAAGAAATGACCTAATGGACCAAATACAAGAAAAGAAAGAAGAATTAATTAATATTGGACTTGAAAAAGGCTTGCAGCATAATGAAACGATATTAATTAGCCAACAACTGGATAAACTTATTTATAAGAGCCAAAAACTGAAGCTTCGAAATAAATGATTGTCAAAACTAGAGAGACATTCTAACCTATATTGACAGCTTAAATGGCAGTCCATTTCTTCAATCCTATTCTTGATAGCTAATTTATAACTTGAGTCCTTATTCCCTCAAGTCCATATTTTCTAACTTCTCTGTAAAAACATCTAGTAGATATTCCATCACCTCAGTGACACCTATAACAGTTATTACATTTCCATATTCAGATCATACCATTATCAACTCATTTATTTGGTTTGGACTTTTCTTATCCGAACTTCTAAATCGAGTTTAATAAACGCTAGATTATATAAAATTTCTAGCGTTTACATTTGACTTTTCTGTATAAAATTTATCTCATAAAATGGATAACCCTCCTCCTCTTCTGGTAGTGATGTGTATCCTAATTTTTCATAGAAGGATATAGAGTTAGGGTTTGCATTCCATTGTAACCAAGTAGCTCCTTGTAGTTCTGACCATTTTATAATATATTCAAAAATTGCTCTTGCAGCACCCCTATTCCTGTAATCTGATAATACAAATAGATCATGGAAACGATGCACAGTCTTCCCAGTTCGTAAATGAGGGCCATAATCTTGCAACCAACCATAACCAACTATAGATTCATCTAATATAGCAATACAGATACAGTGATTCTCGGAACTAATTTTTGAAATAAATCTCTACTCAGCCATTACTTTATCATCCGCCGCTCCCCTTTTTTCCAGGAGTGGCCATATATTTTCCCAATCACTTTTCTCTGCTTCTTTTACTATTACCTGTCTGTACATTTATACCTCCATAAATAAATCTAGCATTAACCTACTTTTCAGCTATAATTAAAAAGCGTTTTTCGTTTGTACAAATTCCTTTTATCGTACGATTGCTTCTAATAAATTCCTCCAAGATCATACCATCCTCAATCCTATTGCCGAAGTTTGGAATGATAGGTGTATGTTGAAGTAAAAACACAAGATCTTCGGGTCTTTGAAAATAGTTTTTAGCATTATAATCATAGGATTGCACTTTCGAAAATCCTGCTTCTTTCAGATCTTGAATGTAGGTTGCTTTTAAATTTCCATCTGGTTCATGAAACGCTTGTCCTCTTCCAAATACTTGTTTAATATTTAATTTATCTGCTTCACTTACTTGCTGACTTAAAAATATCCCACCACGTTTTAACACTTTTGCCACCTCAACAGCGCTAAAGGGCGCATGACGACAAGAGATAACATCGAAAAAACCAGCAGGGAATTGTAGGTCATCAGAATTCATTTGTAAAAACTTCACATTTGTTATTTCTGATTTCTCCAGGTTTTCTTTAGCGGTTTCTACCATACTTTTAGATAGGTCCACTCCTACCGTCAAAAGTAATGAAGATGCAATCGATAATAAACCTTCTCCTCCACCTGTACCAATATCTAGTAGGACATCTGTATTTTTACTATTCTTCCTTACTTCCTCATAAAATTCCCATTCAACTCCTTCAGATATTACTTGTAATTTACTAAAATCCCAACCATTCACTTTTCCTACTCATAAAAGCTTTCTAATTCATGCACACTTGGTTCCACCTTCCATGAAACACATTCCCGTCCATTTCACCTATCTTGCCTTCAAATTATACGTGCTATATTCTCCTGTATTGGTTGAGAACGAAAGGATATTCTTGTCTTATCTTTTCCTCCCAAATGATGGATCAGTTAAAAACTTCAGTATACTCTAATGGATTACTATTATCATCCTTTAGTATGAGTTCCGCATAGACATGATCCTTCATTTTTTTAGGTAACTTTTTATATTTCAAAAAACGTTCTTCTTTAGAAACTTCTACAACGTAATGGAGATCCTTATCAATTAAATCTACATTTATATGATCGATTAATAAATTAGGATTCATCCCTAGAATGATGCCATATTTCCCCTTGTTTGTTTGAATATCTTCAAAATAAATTTTATCAGTACCAAATGAATAATGAACAGCTTTTAACTTTCCATTCCATCCTTTAAGATAGCTGGCATAACCAATCATATTTTCATCGTCTGTTTGAAATAAGACGATGTTTGTATTTGAGTCTCCTATTTGAAATATATCAATTATAGCAGGGATGACTTCTCTATAATCATTTTCTTTATTGATCCAATCATTTAGATGCGTTTCTATGGATGATTCTTCATTTTCAAGTGTGTATTGATGAGAATGAATGTATAGTGGTAAAGTGATAGCCGTGCATAGTATTATTATAGATATCAAATACTTTACCTTCTTTGTCAAAAACATCTCCTCCTAGTTTACTCTGCTAATATAACTCTTTATATATCAATGGTACACATAATATTCCACTTAAAATCGGAAATTTTAGATTTATTCACAAAAAAGAATTCAAACGATTCATTACTTCCATTCGTTTATAACGTTTCTGCCTATACCTGATTTAGATCTTCATTATCTTCAACAATTAATATGGAGCCCAGACTTTAGGAATCTAATATGATATCTACAAAATATGTTTATTATAATAGTATATTTACTACGTCTTCTAACCTCATTCCACGAGAACCTTTGACTAGTACAATATCTTGAGACTCCACAGTCCGAGTTAAATTTTCAATCAATGCGTTTTTATTTGTATAGGAAAACACCCTATTCCTTTCAAAATACTTCTGAGCTTCCATTGCAATATGTTTAGAAAGATTTCCATATGTAAATAAATAATCAATCTTATTGGGACTAATTCGTTGACCGATTTCTTTGTGATAATCAACTTCTTTTTCACCTAATTCTAACATATCACCAAGTACTAATATTTTGTTCCGATAACCTACTAGTTCTTGAAAAGTTTCTATTGCCATTCGTACAGAATGTGGACTTGCATTCCAAGCATCATTAATAATCGTGAGCCCATTAGCCCCCATTATTTTTTGCATTCTCATATCCGTGAGTTTTACTTTTTGTAATCCATTAGCTATTGTTTTCATTGGAATACCAAGCTCCTTTCCAACTGCAATTGCTGCTAAAGCATTATAAACATTATGTTTTCCAATTATATTCATCGTAAATACTGGGGAATCATTATGATTAATACAGAATTGCATAAATCCAGAATTCATTTCAATTTTGGTAGGATAAAAATCATTACTACTAGACTGTTCACCAAAGGTAAGGGTTCTTAATTGTTTTTTATGGAAACGATCATTTATTTTTTGTAAGAGTGGTTCATCACCATTATAAATAAAGGTACCTTTTTCTTGTAGTCCGGTAATGATTTCTAATTTGGCATTAGCTATCTCTTCTTTGGATCCTAAATTGGCAATATGTGAAACTCCTATCATCGTTATGATAGCAATGTTTGGTTGAGCTATTGTAGATAACATTTCAATTTCCCCTCTTTGGCTCATCCCCATTTCGAGAACGACTATGTCATCCTTTTCCGAAACTTCTAATACCGTAAGAGGTAGCCCATATTCACTATTTAAATTTCCCTTCGTCTTATGAACTGTGAAAGTAGTTTTTGCAATCGAAGATACCATATCTTTTGTCGTCGTTTTTCCATTACTACCAGTAATACCAATCACTTTCACAGAAAGCTGTTTTCTGTAGTTCTTAGCTAAAGATTGCAGTGCGACCAAAGTATCGTCTACAAAAATCACAGGGATATCTGTGGGCGGATTAGGATGATTTTTTAACCATAAGGTTGCAACTGCACCATTTTTTATCGCTTCTCGCACATATAAATGCCCATCCTTTAGTCGTATAATTGGAATAAACAAATTACCTTGTTTAACTGTTCTCGAATCAATTGATACACCTTCAATCAATTGATTCTCATTGGACGATAATAACCCACTTCCAGATACCATATCTTGAATGTCTATTAATCTTCTATGAATCAAGTTCATCCCCCATTTACCGTTCGACATGTATAACACCTTACCAACTATTACTTCATATAGCCTTCTACTAACTCATTACATCTTTCTTTTGTCAGTCGAGCTTGTGTTGCTGTGAATTGGAATGCCTCCATCGATCCACCATCAAATCCGGTATCCTTTAACTCTTCTGTTGCATTACTAGCCGATCCACTTTTCAGATTACCTCCAAGTTGTTAGTTATTTTTAGCATGGTTCGACTTTCTGATAATGAATAATAAAAGCGCAGTCAGAGAGTTAAATCAGATTACGCCTTCATACATGATCAAAATTTTTTTAAAAAGAGAATACTTCCTGTCTATTCCTTTCCGCAATCATAACAACGGTTATCACCATCATGCTCTCCATACATACGTAGTTCTTTCTTTAATCCACAAACACTACAATTGGTAAAGTGAATTTGTGGTAAAATACCAGACTCCGCTAATTCTACCCACTCATTTTCGTACAATTTTTTACTCATTCCGTAATCAATAAACACTAGTTTATTCTCTTTATTTAATCCGTAATTACTGCTATCTTTTATATCAAAGCAATCAAACTCATTATCTAATCGGGACATAGCTTCTTCATATTTACTTGGGATGTAGATATTTTCTCTCTTTATATCTATTTCAAAGGATTGATTATCCCTCATTGCCACGGGTTTATAATAATCTTGAATCGACACATATTCATCTACATAGTACGTCTTTGCAAATAATTCATGTAACCCTTGCTCTACCATAGCATTATATATATCAAGCTCATTCAGAGATTGTTTATAACCAATTGGATGTATATGTAATTTAACGACATAATCAGATACCCGGTATACTTTTCTAGTAGAACCAATTCCAACGAAGTTTTCTTCCACACTGTATTTATACCAATTTTGTATTATATCTGTAAGCATGTATTTCCCCCTAAACTCTAGTAAACGTAAAATATTATAGACTATCAACTAGATATATATTACATGTTCCAATCTTCTACCCACTGTTTAGGTAGAGAAATACCTGCTTGTTTAAGTGCAACAGAATATTGTCCTTGATGGATCCCTTCGTGTTGTATCGCTGTACCTTGTAACTCAAGTATAGTTAAACATTCTGTACCTATCTTTATAGTCTCAAATTTCGTTTGACGAAATTCATTCGCTAAATCTTCCATACTTCTTTCCAATTCCTCTACTAACCTATTAGTTCTTAATAATTTGCCAGGAAAATGGATAACGCCTGTTCGAAGTCCATCACGGTATACATCTCTTACTCGAACGATATGAATAAAAAGTTTTCTCAAGCTACCTATTTCTGGAATTAATTGATCATCCCATTTTCTTACTGGTGTTGCTTTTGCTAATACGTTCGTTTGCTTTGCTGCATATATAAAGCCATTTACATCCATAATCTACTATTCCCTACTTTTTTGTTTAAGTCGCTCATTATATTCGATTGAACGATTTTTAGGAATGCTTAAAATAGTCCAATCACGACCTTTAGTTTGTTTACCAATATATAGGATTTGGCCAACGTGATAACTTATATGAGCTACTTCCGTTAGTATTGCTTGAAGCACATTCAAAGATTGCTGTCTTAAAGTTACCGTTTTAAGTAAATCCTCTTCTCTGAGATTTTCTAATGTACCAAAAAGCAAGCTCCAACCAGTCTCCCAATTTTCCATAAGTGTTTGCTTCGATTGATGATCATCTATAAATTCAGAATCTCTATCTCGATACGGCTTTTCGCCATCACTAGTCAAAAAATCTACCCATCGTGAATGCATATTTCCACTTATATGTTTCATAATTATCGCGATATTGTTAGATTCCTCATTCGGTTTCCAGTGTAATTCTTCTTCCGTTAATTGCGAAATTCCTTTCTCTGCTCTTTCTTTCAAGTGTCTAAACTGCTGAATCACTACAAAAAGGTATTCCTTTTCCATATTTGCCATAGTAATACCTCCGTTAGTTCTTATTTACTCTTTCACCTTAGTATCGATAAAGTAAGTATCATAAGATTCCTTCAAAATATAACCTAGTTTTTCCGCTAAAAGAACTGATTCCATATTAGCACCATCCCAGTTAGAATATATTCCTATATCAAGGCAGTATAAAATCAATGCAGCAGCTGTTACTGTTGCTAGGTTTTTTCTTCTATATTCTGGATGGGTAGCTATTTCAATCTCAATTCCATCATTATAAACACTAAAGGATGTTGCACCACATACAACTTTTCCATTATGTAATACAGCAAAACCTACCCCTCTATTCATAAAATCTTCAATACTTTGAAACTGACAAATAAAGTCTTCTGAAAGCTCATGTAAAGAAGGTTCTTGTGCTAGACTTGCATCAATTTTTTTCAATTCATATCCTTTTGGTAAATGAGATAATAAGTTTTGCAAATAATTTCTATCAAAATGATCAGGATTTTTTTCAAATCTATACCGTTGAAACTTTTGAATCGAACCTTGATGTACAGATTCAATTCGATCCTTCCATGTGTCATCATTGACTATTGCAAGGGTAAAATCATGCAAATTATAAAGTAATTCTTCTGCTTCCTTTGTATGCGGATTCCCAGCATAAAACACAAAGATCCCAACTGTAATTTGGGCTACTGTAGGATTCTCAAGGTCGTCCACCCATGCTGTACCCATATGACCTTGTAAACATGAGAGAATTATAGTACTATCTATATTTTCGAACATCGATGATAATTTTTTTCTCTGTATAATATCCGCTTCATAAATCATTCGATTCCATCTTTCTTTTTATAATTTTGAACATTCGTTTTTCACTATTTACATAAAACATTCTCAATCCGATTGCCATACTCCTCCTGTACCGGGAACAAAGCCACTTCTTTCATAAAAATTAGCATGATGTGCCTCATAAGTTACCGTCACAATTCCTAAACCAAAACGCTGAGCCTCCTGAAGTAATTCCCCCACCAAGGCAACACCAATCCCTTGCTTTTGATATGCAGGATGTACCATTACATCTTCTAAATATCCATGCTCTAATCCCATACCACAAACATATCCAAAGGCAATTAGTATATTATTTGTTTCATCTCTAACACCAGCCCAGAAATTACAACGATCGAATAAAGTAGGATAATCTCGATCGCGTCTTCCCCAACCGACAAGTTCTCTTAGGTCTGGTACCTCATGGTTTGAAATCGGCATATTAATTATTACTTTGTAGTCCAAATAAATTCCTCATTTCTTTTATAATTCATAAGTAATCGATTACTAGAATGATATAGCATATATCCATATTAACATAATATTCCACCCGGACTACACCGAATATTCACATTTCCATAAACACTTGCAAAATAAATCTGTAAATAGCATTAGCATCTGTATAGACTTACCCTTTTAAGAAATACTAACAATAATCATATGGCTGTACCTTTGGTAATGTTAGAAAGGAGATAAATATGAAAAAAGTAACTTCCGTATTTTGGATTACATTGGCTATTACATTAATCATTTCCCTTTGGGGTTCTTTTGCACCGGAAAGCTTTGAACGTATTTCGAGTGATTTAATGGGGTACATTTCAACCCATTTTGGTTGGTATTATTTATTAATAGTTACGCTATTTGTCTTGTTTTGTTTATACTTAATTATCAGTCCCTATGGAAAGATTAGACTCGGAAAACAATCTGAACGACCAGACTTTAGTTATCCATCATGGTTTGCAATGCTTTTTAGTGCCGGGATGGGGATTGGGCTTGTTTTTTACGGGGTTGCTTCACCAGTCTCCCATTATTTAAAAACTCCTCCGACTGCAGAACCTGGAACAAGAGCAGCATTAGAGGATTCATTACGGGTTACTTTTTTCCATTATGGTATTCATGCATGGGCAATTTACGCAATTATAGCGTTAATATTAGCTTATTTTACATTTCGTCATGGAAAACGAGGATTAATTAGTGCCACTCTTGAGCCATTATTTGGCGAGAAGATGAACGGTCCTTGGGGAAATACGGTAGATGTTCTTGCTGTATTTGCAACCATTGTGGGAGTAGCTACTACTTTAGGTTTCGGTGCTACGCAAATTAATGGAGGTTTTACGTATCTACTTGGAATTGATAATTCATTTACTGTACAACTCATTATCATTTTAGTTGTAACAGTATTATTTATGATATCTGCATATACCGGGCTTAGTAAAGGGATCAAATATTTGAGTAATGTAAATATGATACTAGCTGGTTTGCTTTTTATTGCCACATTATTATTAGGACCAACACAATACATTTTGGATTCACTTACTGATTCATTAGGTGCGTATATTCAAAGCATTCCCACCGAAAGTGTACGTTTAGCACCACATGATGAAACAGAACGGCAGTGGGTTATTGACTGGACTGTCTTTTTTTGGGCATGGTGGATTGCTTGGGCTCCATTTGTAGGGATCTTTATCGCTCGAATATCACGTGGACGTACCATTCGTGAATTTCTCTTGGGTGTATTGATCGTTCCTTCCGTTGTTGGATTCCTATGGTTCTCTACATTTGGAATTTCTGGTATCGAAGCACAAAATAATGGAGTTGATATAGCTGGACTTCCAGATGAACAAGCATTGTTTGGGTTATTTGATTCATTTCCATTTAGTGTTATCCTCTCCATAGTTGCTGTGATTCTAATAGGAACATTTTTTATCACGTCGGCCGATTCAGCTACTTTTGTATTAGGGATGCAAACAACGAATGGTTCTTTATCACCGTCTACAACCGTTAAATTTGTATGGGGGTTTTTCCAATCTGCTATCGCTGCAGTACTTTTATTTACTGGAGGATTGACAGCCTTGCAAAATGCACTAATCGTAGCCGCATTACCATTCTCATTCATCATGGTAATAATGATCTTCTCATTCCACAAAGCCATCCGAAAAGAAAAACTAAGAGAAGACTAAAAGATAAGGTGCCTGTCACTTGTCAATAATTGACAAGTGACAGGCACCTTTTACCGTTGTAGCATTTTTCATATTTTCTATCTTACAGGGAATTTTAATAGTATGAAGGAGTGACGCAACATGTATTTTCACAGACATGAACTGAATCCAATCGGAGATGCCTATGAGGTTGTGCTTTACTTAGAACCCCATCACTCTTTAGAGGAGTTTGCCGAAGAGTTTGGCTTGTCAATAAAAGCAGAAGAGGATATAAATCGCGTAGCAATTGGATATGTAAAAAGAAAATTTCCTACTCTACGTATAGATAAGATTAAAGTAATGATGGGTAGCGCTCTAGTTACTACAATTGTTTTCGGTGGTTTAACACAAGCTTCTGCAGAAGAAAACACAATAGGTGTTGAAGACGAATTTGATACGACTATTCCTGAAGACGATATAGAAATCGGGGATCTTGAAACAGTTCCCTTCTCTGAAGTACCTACAATACCTATGAATGAAGTGGAAAGCGAAGAAGGAACTGCCTTAAGTGATCCTGGACATGTACCTGGAGACTTTTTTTACTTTATTGAAATCGTTGCAGAAAAAATCCAGCTAGCATTAACGTTTGGCGATACGACTAAAGCAGAATTAATGTCCCAGTTCGCTAATGAACATATCGCTGCAGCCAATGCGTTATTTGCTGAAGGAAATACAGACGAAGCAATTAATGGATTAAACAAAGCGCTTGAAAGCCATGAGCTTGCATTAGATTATACTCCAGAACCAAATTCTCTTCATGAAGACGGACCAGATGAAGAAGATCCTGTACCGGAGGAGTTAAAAGACATTACCCCACCAATAGATCAAGGTTTAGTAGATAAGGGTGTTATGGATACCGAAGAGGAAGTAGAAGAAGCGGAAGAACCTGTTAATGGCATACGAGAAGAACTTCAGAATCAATTCAGCAAAAATATAACAGCATTATTGCTTGCTATGGAGAAAGTGAATAAACCAACTGCAAAGGCTATATTGGCCAGAAATGTAGAAGAAGTCTTTGCTAAAATGGAAAAAAAGTTTGGTAAGCTGACCAATATTGAGGAGCAATTTGCTAGTAATTATATTGTAGATGAACCGATTGAAGAATTACATGAAAATATGATAGCAGATCAAGAAGAATTTGAGGTAAGTTTGACCAAGGTTCATGAACTAGAGAATGAATCCTAAACTAGTAAAACGGAAAAGACTGTTTAAGTACAAAGAGGACTAGCAACATACAAGGAAGAAAAAGTCAAATATACAAAAAAAAATAGACAAGCGTAAACAAATCCAGAGAAACAAACTCTTTAGAAAGCTAGACAAAACATCGATACAAAAACAGCAGACCCAAGCTATAATTCTGAATTCAAGCAAGTAAATGCTCAAACCAAAGACAACCCCGGGAAAGAAAACAACTAACCCGAGTTTGTCGAATTCGACAAGTGACAGGCACCGTTAGTAAATCGAGTTTTCCTATTGTTTCCATTCATATACAGGATTAATTTTCCTCATACTAAAAAAGATTAACGACAAGGAGGGTTTATAATGGGAGAAATTAGTCAATTTAAAGGTGGAGAAAAGGCACCAAATAATGGGATTTATATTGAAGTTGGTGAAACAGGAAGTGGTGTAAAAAATCCTCACCAAGTTAAACTTAAGGCTGGAGATAAGTTTCCTGAAACCGCCAACAATGATCGAGTTTGGAAAAAAACACGTAGCTTACAAGACCCAAGTCCACAAAACAGCAGACACACCTCAAACTAATATTGATAATCATAATCTATACTAATCAATGAGTTAGCATTGAGTATAACTCGTGGGGGTGCCTGTCACTCCCTTTTTTTATGAGAATAATAAATAACTTGAAATATTCAAGCCCCTTCCTCTAAAATACAATTATTCATGCTTACATTTTTATAAAAAACGAAAAATCTAATAGATAAAAATGTATTTTTAATGGACTATTTATGTAGAAAACAATAATTTGTCCATTAGACTAAAAAAAGTTTTATGCTACAATTCGATTGATGCCACTTCTTTTTGCTTTTCTTTGCCCAATTTTCCAGTATGTAAATGATTTGAACAAAAGATTGTTTACCAATAATTAAAGGTGGTGAGTTAACTAAAAATGGTCAGTTCACTTAAGAAGATAGATACGATTCTTTATTTAAAGAGTTATACGAATAGGAAATAAAGGAGGAAAATTAATGAATGATAGAAATTGGTCAGCAAATAGCAGTGAGCAAGCCAATGACCATCTCGAAGTCAAGGCTTGGAAGATCGAGTTTTCACATCCAGATGAAAGAGAAGTATATATGGAAAGGTTACGAGTTGGTTCTGAATTTGATATGCGATATCGAGGAATATTTGAATTTTATGGTGCCGATTTAGTTGCTTATAAACTAAAACATAAATCAAGTAACCAGGTTAATGATTTTCTTCGCGTCTTTTCCAAATATCTTACTGATTATTTGGAAGACGATTGTCCCCCATCTTGGGAAGAATGTAGTCATTCCTTTTGTGAATAGCATCTATAAGGTAAAAAATATTGAAGACAATTTAGTAACTTTGATTGATATTGATTCAGCTCAAACCTATCAAATTGTAGACTTCCCTTCAAAAAAACTACTTCCAGGCATCCTACTAGATGGTACGATTGGTAAAATGAACGATGACTTTTTCTGGACGTGGCACTACACAGCATGTGTATATCCAGAAAAAGCACAGCAGTTTATATGTTTTGTAGATTAGTCACTTACATTTACTACTATCCCTACAAAGCTATTTAGAATAAAACAATTACTAAAAAATACGGAAGTAATTCCGAATACGTATCGAGAATGGAACATCTCCTCAGTTGCAGCATATGAACAAAAGCTTTGGTTAGGTTTTACCCATCACAATAATGGACGATCCAAATAATGAAGGAGGATGGCTAATTAACAGACCAAATCGCAGATGATTTGGTCTGTTGTATTTCCTATATATCAATGTTTATTTGATATAATCACTTAAATTAGCATACGAAATCGCAACCCAAATAACATAATGACAATACCTGTTGTCGATGTACTAATTTCTATGTTAATTGGGGTGCTATTTGTTAAGCTGATTTTTATATCCCAAGTAAGTAATTGTAATGTTATGTTAATATAAATATAGGGATTGTTATTCAACGAAGGAGTTATGTTTAAACAATAATAAGTGAGTTGTTATAAAAATGGTATTACCAGATACTTAAAAAATTTAAGGTTAGGGTGATTATTTCTTGAAAAGACATGCAAAGAAGATTCGATTAATCGGATGGATACTAATCATTATCCTAGGTTTTCTTAAATGGCAATATCCAGAAGAAACTTCTGTCATAACGAGTGGTTTCGGGGGACTTATTATAGTGTTATTCGTTTTTGGGTTAAATTTGTACGGGTTGCCAGATTCAAAAAAATCTAAAGATAATGAAAATGAATAAGTCAGCTGGTGCGGGTTTTTCTTATTGCATTAACGAGGGCTTTAGTTGAACAAGAAAATTTAACAAACAAAAATAAATCCAAGCGTTTTGTTTACTATTTGTACTGTTAATTTTGGTGCTAAACATAGTGTGTATTAGTATGTCATTTCAATTGTTATTTTAGATTTTCTCCAGTATCGGAACTACTTTTATTAACGGCCACTCCCCTAGTATAATCAGGATCTTACCTCAATATATAGCTTCTGCAACTTTTTTATTCCTTTGGATATGCTATATAAGAAGATTGTAATCAGCTCCTAGAATTGAGTGGATAGTCATCATGATAATACGAGTTATAGTATTTGGGGTCCTATATGTGACTCTATTATTTACCGCTTTTTTGTATCGACAGCCCCTTTTAGATTGGTTGAACAACAGTAGTTTTGAACTGCTACCTATCATGTTTTTGCTGGCCATATTGTTTAGTACAATCCCGATTATTCCCTTTACAGTATTTGCAGGAGCAATGGGTGCTAAATACGGCATTTGGATTGGAGCAGTGATTAATTGGACCGGAACAGTTGGTGCATCTGTAATCTTCTTTATATTAGCAAGATACTTTTTCGTTGAGTCCTTTCAACGATATATAGCTAAATATGAAAAAATTCAAAAGTTCGACCGTATTATTAGCCAAAACGCTTTTATAGCTGTTTTATTCAGTAGAATGATTCCAATTATTCCTACACCCGTCGTAAATATCTACTCAGGTCTTAGTACAATGTTATTTCGTCACTATATAACGGCAACTGCCCTTGGGCAAATACCTGGGATGATAGTCTATGCCTATCTCGGTAATCAACTATTCACATCCATCAGAGCATTTCTTATCGGTATGCTCATCTATATAGCATTCATCCTCCTCATCATCCCCATCTATCGCTGGTGGTACAAAACAGGATAACGTGGTGCCTGTCACCGACAAGATTCGACAGGTGACAGGCACCCTACATAAAGCTTATACTGAAAATGAATATATTTCATCTGTCATGGTTAGGGGGACAATTAAATGGAGAGATCAATCCGACTTTTACATAGTGATGACTATCCCTTATTGGAAACAATGGATACTGGAATAGAAGATGATTATGTAAAGCGCGTTTTTCACAGACTTTCAACAGGCGATAATCGTTTATATGGTTTATTTTTAGGTGATCAATTGGTTAGTTTAGGGGGAATTAACATATATGCCAAACGATATGCGATGTTAGGAAGATTACGAAGTGACCGTCGATTTAGAGGGCAGGATTTTGCAACCAAAGTAATGACATATATGCTGAAGGAAGCATTTCTTATAGATGGCATTCAATGGGTTGGAGCAAACACCCAAGAAGAGAATGTTCCTGCTCGGCGGGTAATGGAGAAAATCGGTTTTTCCCCATATACAATGCTACATGGAGCACTTACCGACGATACAACCACACTTACCATTGATGCTAAGCCGTGGAAATTAATCGACGACTTACAGCGAAAAAAAGATTGGCTACAGCAAACCTATGTGGATTCATCAGAGGTTTTTCCATACGAATGTTATTACCTATTCCCAGCATCAGAGGATTTGTTTCAAGATGAAAAATTACGTGAATGGTCATTCTATGAGAATGAGGAGAAAAATAGGTTCCTAATTACAAAAATAGATCAAAAAAAATATCACTACCTGCATGTTATCTACCCTTGGAATGACATGACGGAGCAAGTGGGATTATGGGAAACGATAACGGCTGATTACAAAAAGTTATTACAACAAAATGGAGAAGAAACATATATATGGATGGATTTATCAAAAGAAGAAGCTTCGTCCCTACCTTCTAATCACCAATTCACACTTCCATCCCCTTGGATTTTATATGGGATGAATAAAGAGAAATGGGATCAATTAAAGATGTGCCAGGCACTTGTAAAAAATTAACAAGTGCCTGGCACCCTATTTCCGTTTTACATTTTCAATGTCTGTGTCACTAAATACATTAGTTCCATGTCCACCTGTATGTTTAGCTATCCATTCTTTTGCTTCATTATAGGACATACCCGAGTTCTGATTTTTCCTTTTCACTTCTTCTATATCTGTTCCAGCATCAGTATATTTATTACTATCCGTCATGAAAATCCCTCCATTCGATACTATAATTATTTTGCACAGAATACATAATTTCATCCGAATGAAGTTAACCAGTGCCTGTCACCGACAGAAGTCGACGGGTGACAGGCACCTGTCGTTATTTATGTCGGGGTTAAATATACCCCTTCTGTTTACCGTATTCTATCAATCCATCATATGGATCCCCTTCAATTTCAAGAACCTTACAAAATGCTGGTTCCGTTTTAACCCCTTGTTTTTTCAAATAGATAACTTTCTCCTTTAAAAGAGGTATCTCCTCCATTAATTTGCTTTCAATGATCATATGTAGGTAAGCATATTGTTGTTCTACAGGCTGTGCTTGACCGAAAAGCTCATATTCAAACCCTTCATACGTGAAGTTTACCTTGATTACTGGTTCATTCCGTATTTTTTTCCGCTTAATACGGAAGTCTTCAAAACCAGCATATAACCTTCTCATTTCTGTCTCAAATCTTTCAAAATCATGAACTTCCATAATGATGTCCAGATCAGAACCTTCTACATCAATCCCAATAGGAAACGTCCCACAAAGCATCGGATTATATTCACTTAAACTGCAAAAAATATCCAGGTGCCTGTCACTTGGATATTTTTCCCAAGTGACAGGCACCGACAAGCCTACATTTTTCTCCATTAGTCATACCACGCCTTTGTTGGTCGATTTTTTGGATACCCAGCTCTTTCTCTATACTTTTTCCGCTCATTGGTAAAGTCGAACCATTGCTTCTTACTTGTTCGATCATTAGCATAATTAACTACGCAACGGATTTGATCCTCCACACAACTATCAGTCCACACACCTAATTTCTGCTCAAGTTCATCCAGCAGATGAGCACCATCCTTATCTTTTACGTCGTCCAATGAATAGATATGTAATTGCAATACTAGTTTTTCGGCTAATTTCACCCCTATTGATGGAACGATTTGAAACTCTGCTAAACCTTTGATCTTCCTTGCTCGCTCTTTAGAAACTCCTAACACCTGACACAATTGATCCACACTCAACAAATATATCTCCCGAAGTCTCATTTTCTCCCTTCGAAGCTTCCCTTTTTCATCACTAGTTAATGGCAATACCGGATTTGAATTCATAAACTCCCTCCATGACTAGGTGCCTGTCACCGACAAGTTTCGGCAGGTGACAGGCACCTACACTTCCACCTTCGTTTTAAACTTCTATTTCGTATTTGCTGTGTTGGCCGTATATGTTGGCGATTCCTTTGCGTTTATAGTTCTTTTGGTAATAATTGTTTAAATCTTGGTTACTCGCCAAACAATCAAAACGGATAAACTTCTTATCTTTTTCATTGACATATTCTTTTGCCCATTCTATAAGTTTATATCCAATATTTTTCCCAGCATGATCCCGATGGACAACTATTCGATGCAAGTAAACTACACCCGGATCATTGGCGTTTTCTCCCCATATATCACAGTCCCAATCTGTTGGATAATCTTCCAGCGTAATCGTAGCTATTGCTTTTCCATTTTCTTCTACGATATATGTACTATTATTCTTAATTGACTCCAGTACCTCTTCTTTATTACCTTCTAAATCAGTAATATAGTAATCCCATTGTGTTGTATCTTTTGATTGTAACCAAATTGCTGCTTGAAATAATAAATCCAAAACGATCTCTAAATCTTCTTTTCTAGCAATTTTTACTTGATGCATTTCATTAAGCTGAAGTATACTCATTAAATAACTCTCTCCTTGTTATCTATTTTCTACATTTTCCCTATGAACCTTTAAAATTTGTTTTAGCGTTGTATTAATATTAATTAGTGCTAATAAAATGATCCCTAACATAACAAATGTCACGATCTCTCCAGTCAATATTGAGACTGCTCCAAGAATAATGGCATAAATAACATATAAAAAATTGTTCATATCTTACACCCTTTCAATTATCAATAAGATTTACCGAGGAAGTATCGCATAATTTTTTATCGGTAATTTGTCTACGGAAAGTATTTCTAATTTATCAGTCTCAGAAGTTGTCATGACAATACACGGTTTTATTGCTAAATTCAAATAGTGTAAAACTCCTTTTTCAGTTTTTCTCTTAGTTTTTCTAATTACATCCCTTCGTTTACCTGTTATAGATTCTTCCGTACTTTAAAAACAATGAAATCCGCACTACGGAAATCCT
Source organism: Ornithinibacillus salinisoli (assembly GCF_042684965.1). NCBI lineage: Bacteria > Bacillati > Bacillota > Bacilli > Caryophanales > Bacillaceae > Ornithinibacillus > Ornithinibacillus salinisoli. The sequence goes on along the minus strand of NZ_JBHUMI010000020.1, from coordinate 112,792 downwards.
CTGAAAAAGCAGGATATTTTCTAATCATCTCTTTTGATGGTTTTGGTTCTACTATTTTCTCTAAGTTAAAGCCTGTCTCTATTAATGTATTTAAATAATTACTTAAAGTTCTATGGAATAATAACATTTTTTCATTATTACCTAACGGCTGCTCGTAAACTCCCTCATAAAAATATTGATCCACGTTCCAATGTAGTTTCTTACCGTCTTCCGTTCTCTCCCATCCACTTTCTGGTGTTACAAAACAGGGATGCAATATGGAAAAGACAAAACTTCCTCCATTCTTTAATAATCGATACATTTCTTGAAAAGCTTTTTCATACTTCGCAAGGTCATGCATAACCATATTGGATACTATGACATCAAATGTACAATCTTGTAAGAAATGTAAGTCTTCACAATTACCATATTGATAATCAATAATAATGTCCTTTGACGTTCTTTCTTGTGCAATTTCTAGCATCCGTTTGGAATAGTCAACCGCAATTACATTCGCACCGGACCTAGCTAAGATCCGACTAAAATAACCTTCACCACATCCAGCATCTAATATTGACTTATTTTCTACTTTCTCTAAAAGTGATAACAATGTAGGTGTTAAAAATACTTCCTTATGCAAGTCTCCTTGTTCACTGTGATTTTGCGAGTAAGCATCGGCAAATCTCTCCCACCGTTTAATTGATTCTTCCGTCCCAACATTTTGGTCCATTGCCTTCCCCCTATACAACTTCACTAATAAAACTCTGCTAACATCGTAACACATAAAATTCCAAATTATTAATAAGAGGATGAATTTTCTATTACGAATTCACTTATCTCTATTTTTCTTCAACTTCCCTTATATGTATGTTTTCATAGCAAAGAATCACCATTACATGAAAGATCCTGTGAATTATCAGTGCTTTCGAAATATAACCATTCCAATAAGCATTGGAATTATCATAAATAACCCTACTGTTAATGTTGGAATTGTAAACTTAGGTGCAAATATCGCACCTATTTCCCCAAGAAAACCAGCAAAAATGAAAGGGATTGCAGTCGTTGCTTTATTCGCCCCTTCCTTGGCATAATACCAAGCATCCCATACGGCATAAGCATAGAAACCAGGATAAAAAAGCATAAAATCATAAACAGTTATATCTAACGCCGCTTGATGATATCCATTAAAATCCAAATGAATAGCTTGGTTTATTTTCCCCAAAATATTATCAAGGTGCTCCACTATAACGAAAAAAACACCTTTCATAAAATAACCATTATATATCTGCCCAAACCCGGGCATTAGCAATGAAAATAGTGCCGCAATATTTCTCATAGGTTAATTTCCTTTATTTGTAATTTAACGTTATTATTATATTATGAAATACATTTTATACTTTAAAAGCAAATTCCTTCACACAACATAAAAAAACGACTAGGAATTAACCCAGCCATTACAATTAATCTAAAAATTATTCTTTCAAAATACTTAGTGCATCATCTAAAATTACGGTTGAAAGTTCATGATCGTGTATGACATGAGGTACTTCTGATGGTTCAACCCATATTCGTGTGATCGACTCATGTTCACGTAGAAAAGGGAAACATTCCGTCACATCCATTCTATAGAAAGCTTGATAAGCGACTAGTGGGTATTTTCCATTAGGATCAAAAAATGGATTATCTTCATGACTAACTTTAATCAAACCAATATATTGCAAAGTTCCTATTACATATCCCTCTTCATAAGTCTCGCGAAGTAGAGCATCTTCTATTTTTTCACCAGGATTAATATGTCCACCAGGATAGTTAAATCCCCTGTTTTTTATGTGTGCTAATAATACTTTTTCATCTTTCATGCATATTGCATGAACACTCGTAATCTTAGTAGATTCTGTAATTCTCATACGAGGAATCCAGGTAAGTTTTAATCTGTTTCTTCCCCAATTAGCATATACCGTCTTCATGTTACTCCCCCAACTTTAATTCCTTCTCAAACATCACCATGTCCATAGCTCTAATTCCATTTTCAAAAATAGGTTGTGGGTAATGGAGAAAAAAATCCTTTTTTACCCCAATTATTCTAAAACCAGCTTTTTGATAAAATGCCAAATTTCCAATACTGGAATTCGCTGTGCCAACAACCATTTTATGCATTCCAGCATATTTTTCATATGCTTCTAGTAGAACTATCTTCCCTATTCCACTTCCTCGGAAGTTCCGATCTAAGCCTATATTTTTTAATTCAACAACCTGATTTTGATGTAATGTAAATAACACGACACCTGCTATTCGATTTTCATAATGAATGGAAAACATGTCTCCATCATATACATACTGTTTTACTACTTCCTCGCTTTCATCAGCTAAAAGCAGGTATTTGAAAAAATCCATTCGATTCTCTTTTTCTACCATCTCTAAACGAACCTTCTTCAATTGTCAAAAATCCCCCATCTTACCTTTCTTTGAATATTAATCATTCACTTTTGACTAAGATACAACATATGTTAATGCTCCACCACGAGCGAGACTTTGTGCTACACATAGACCTATTCCCGAAGTACCACCTGTAATGAGAGCTACTTTATTTTCGAAACTCAATGGATAACCTCCCTGAAAATTATTAAATTTTCCTGATCACTCTGTCTCCAGACACTCAACTTTCCGAGGCATTCTTTTTTAGTATCAAGTGGTAAAACATAATTTGTGTACTTTGAACAAATGCGTAAATTGGAAAGGACCAAAACATGTTATACCCTTTGTCATAATGGAAAACGCCAATCTTCACTCCAACCCATTCCATTACAAGAGATAAACAACACCAAATAAAGATATAAAGTAGATTGTAAAATCCATGTATGTTCAACCGAACGTACAGGTATATAAAAAAATAACTAAATGGTCCATACATAGCATAGCTCAAGACATCTATAATTTGATAAGAGGAGTTATCATTAACATCATAAAAATCCCATGGCTTAGTGCTTAACGTATGGTCGAAAAACATTCCCCAAAAAAAACCAAATACAAAGTAAGCGATACTTTCTATAACAGAAAATATTTTTGGAGTAATCCATATAAGAGCAGCCGTAACAACGAAGATAATAATTACAAACCACTCATTTAAGTCAAATGACTCTTCATAAATTACTTTCATGTTGTATTCCTTCCCAATCTCTAATACATAGTAATAACTTACTAATTCCAAATCCTACAATCATGTAGCCAACATTGACAATCAATGCAAAGAATAAATTCCACTGAATCCATTCCACGATATCAAAGTAAATGAAAAAAACATCAATAAATAAAAATGAGCCAATTGCTCCGATAAAAATTATCATTCTTCTGTATCTAAGTTCCGTTTTCATAAACAAATTCAAAAATATGACTACTAACATGGGAATCATGATATCACGATATATTAGAAAGCATACGAATAATGTAGAATCTTCCGTGCTTTTTAAAAGTTTTAGTTCCATAATCATGATTGTAAAATAATTTTTGGTAACAATTGCAATAACCATAAACAATATAGCATTATGCAAAAATGAAAAGTTCTTTTTCATAAAGAACGCAATATATAATGTGAAAATTGTTAGAACAATAGATATTGGTAAAGCCATATTAGAGCTCCCTTGCTTCTTTTAATTTCCCCCCTTGACCTTTATTCATTTAATAAATTTCTTGTAGTATAACAATAAGATTGAAAGCAATATTGGATCAATAACTGCGGAATACCATATATTCCACCATCCATAATTAAAATATCCCCAAGGCTCAGGTAGTAATGTCAGTAACTCATACATGGTTAATGCTATTACCCAAAAAACGAAGTATTGTACTTGTTTTCGTAATGCACCTTGAAAAGGATACCAATTTAAAAACATCATATTTACTGGTGGAATTAATACAGTATGTGTTGGTAAATCTGCCCAACTAATCTCTTTGTTAAAATACCAATAAGCATGATATTTCACATCAATAAAATTATCGAAACTCATTTGGAATGCGATTGTAAATGCCCATATATGTGCAATTTGTTTTGCTGAAAGTTTATTTGTTTTGAATGCTACAAAGTTAAATACAATAATAGCAATAAGAAGTCCAACCATCAGATAGTCCTTTTTCCTTTTAGTATGACCATTTACCGATGGAAAATCCTACTTATTTTGGAAATCAAGACAAAAAATTCGCTACTTCCAGATTCGTTCGTATTTCACTCGAAAGTTTTCACATTTCAATACATATACATCTGGGTTACTTAACTTCTTCCAATCCTCAAATTCGAATTCATTATCAAAATGTTTAAGTAGTAACGACATAATATTTCCATGAGTTACCATTACTGTATTTTCACTACCACTATTAAATATTTCCAAAACAACTTCTACAATTCTGTTCATCGCTTCCTGACTTGACTCTCCACCGGCAAACTTCACATGCACATCCTCATATGTAGTTTGTAGTTTTTCCATCCAATCAGGTAGATTCTGATTGCTAAGTACACGTTCCTTTAATCGATTATCCAGTTCCACTTCTAGATGACTCTGGTTTGCCAATGGCTGTATTGTCTGGATTGCTCGTTGAAATGGACTCGAAACAATCCGGTCAATTTTTACAGAAGAGAAAAAATGACATAATTCCAGTGCTTGTGTTTGGCCCTCTTCTGTAAGTGAAGCTTCGGCTGGCTGCCCCTCTGCTTTACAATGCCTCACAATGTAAATCCTTTTCAACCTAATCACTCCTAGACTACATCTACTATCGTTTCCTCTTTTTCAATCCTAGCTTTTAATTCTGCTAGCAAAGCATTTATTTTTTCACTTCGTTCTTCTTGGGGAATTTTTTTATGTAGAACAGAATATAGCATGATATCTCTAAGCCGGAAAAACAAACCTATTTGGTTCTTCCATTGTTCTGGTGGTTCATTTTCTGTTTTATACCCTTCCATAAATGATTGTATAAATTCGATGGCAAACTCATTTCTTATTTTCCTTTCTCCTTGTGGATAACGATACAAGACGGAATAATATAATGGAATAGCTATATCAGAACAAAACCAATGGTAGCAACAATCATCAAAGTCAAATATGTGAATTTCACTACCATCAAAAAAGAAATTACCTGAATGGATATCTGTATGAAGCAATCCGAAATTCTCTTTCGTTTGTGGTAATTCGATGAGTTGATTGATTAACTGTTTGGTATTTTGAATTACTGTCTCCTCTTCCTTTGAGATGTAATTTTCAATAGGGATCAAATCGTCTTCATGCCAATACGGTCTTCTTGTAACTTTTTCATTTCGCACATACGTTTTTGTTGCATAATGCATTTTTCCAATTGCTTTTCCCCATGCAAAAAACAATTCACTATTAAATCGTTCGTCATTCACACGAATTGGTTCTCCTTTTGCTTTTGAAAATAAACTACAATAAAAAAAGCTTCCATCCTCTGCTGGGATCGTCACAACATGTAATCCGTCTACAGATTCATAAGTTCTTGGCACGTTCACACCTGCTCTGTACAAATAATTCATCCAGTCCAGTTCTGATATAACCTCTTCCTCACTACGATGAGAGCTGTGCGTAATTCGTAAAATATATGGAGTATCTTTCTTGTAAACTTCAAATACATAATTTTCAAAGTCTCCTAGTTTTTTATATTCCTTTTGCACAGAAAATCGATCAATTGCTTGATCCATTACTTCTTTTGTAAATACTTGTTCCACTATTCTTTCCACAGTAAGCGCTCCTTCTAATAATTAATACGTTTTGTTTTACAACATATCCATATACGATAATACATGCTTTTTAATTTCATCTTTCTCATCTTCTGATAGATTTTCTTCGTCTGGTAAGTATTCTTCCTGGAATATTTTGATGGTGTCTTCTTTTATTAGAATAGTTGATGGTTCTTGAATTTCTTCTGTGAGGATGTCCCCTTCCTCAACATGTTCAACTTTTTCCGTATCGCCACATGCACTCAGGGTAACTATTGACAAAGTAAACACACACGTTTTGATAAACATCTCTGTTATGTCAGTACTCATCAATTCCAATAACTCTCCTTTATAACTATTCAAATAAATATTAACATAATATCCCATTGATCGTTATGCAAAATCAAATTTTTCCGAAATAGTAGACAAAAATAAAAGACCGCCTACAAAGACGATCTTCTAATAAATGTATTCACGTTTAATAAGGTTTCGTATACGTTTTTATATGTTTATAGCTAACGACCTCACCACTCGTATTTACAACAATCTCGTCTATTCCATAACTATTATGCGGGCCATAATAAGGAAAGACTTTTAACGTTATCTCATACAATCCACCTACACCATACACCTGTTTGATGTGAAGTAATTCCGTATCATACGCATCCCAATTAAGGTGACTTGGTGCATCCTCATCATCTTTATAAATCTCAGAAATAGCTGTATCCACAGGTTTTCTTAAGCTACTAATCAACGCAAATACTAGTGTATCATTTAGTTCTGTTTCGGCATCGTTTATTGGTTCTGCATATACTGGTATAAAATTAAACAAATAAATTGTAATAGCCAATATTATTGTTATTTTTTTCATATTATCACCCAGTAATAGTTTCGTTAAGAGTGGATAAATTTATTCACTTATTTCCCATACTATCTTTTAGCTTCATACATTTCATACAGTCCAAATCCGTTTAGTTTTTACTAACTCTGTTTTTGCAAATGTTAATGCATAAATATCAGGCATATCAAGTTCTTTCCAAAAATAAAAATCAAAACTAGAGTTAAAATAATTCATCATTAATACCATCAAATTTCCATGTGTCCCGATTACAACGTTTTTCCCTTCGTATGTTTCCAACGTTTCAAAGATTGCCTGTATTCCTCTATTTTGTGCAACAATATTAGATTCTCCACCTGGCCAAGCAAACGTAAAATCTTCCCAAACTTTCGTGATAGCAGCATCGAAATCATCAACCGCTGCTTCTGATAGCCTTCGTTCTTTATAGTCTTCTACATGAATAACGCCTTTTCCAATTGTATTTGCGACTCCCTCAACAGTTTGTACGGCCCTCTTGTAAGGACTCGAAAGAACAACATCTATATTCTCATTTGCTAAAATTTGCGTAACTTTTTTAGCATCAGTTAGACCTCTTTTTGATAAAGGTCTATTCCATTCATCCGGAGTATAAACAGAATGCGCATGCCGCGTTAAATATAATTTTGTTACCATATCTTCTCCCCTTTTAGGTGCCTGTCACCCGTCGAAATTTGTCGGTGACAGGCACCTTGTTATTCTTCGTTCCAGAATAGGGCTAGGGATCCTTCGCCACCGTGGACGATTAGGGATGAGCTGATTTCTCCGATGATGATGTCTAGGTTTGGTACTTGTTGTTCGATGCGTTGCTTTAGATCTTGTGCCTTATGCAGCTCATTTGCATGCATAATTCCAACTTGTTTTACGCTGTTTTCTTCGCAAGATTTTCTAAACAAGCTAACTATTTTAGTCGTCGCTTTTTTTTCTGAACGAATCCGCTCCAATAACCCCAGTTCACCTTCCTCGTTAATCGAAAGGATCGGTTTTATTTTTAAGAAGTTACCTAGTAAAAATTGCGCTCCAGACATTCTTCCACCTTTATACAGTTGTTCTAAGCTACCAAGTAATATCAAATTCCGAGATTGTTTTGCCGCAGCTCGAAGTTCATTGGCTATTTCAGTCAATTGTACGTCCCTTTCAGCTAGTTCCAAGCCTTTTTGGATTAATGTTGTAATCGAAAAGGAAAGAGAGTAGGAATCAATTACTTCCACCTCAAAATCCACTTGATCTTTTCCAGATGTTGAGCTTGAAATGGTTCCACTTAGTTTATTGGATACATGGATTGCAATTGCGGCATCGTAGTTTTCTTTAAGCAATTCATATAAGTCTGTAAATCTACCGACGGAAGGCTGTGAGGTTTTAGGCACTTCTTTCTCGTTACGTATAATTTCATATAGCTGTTCTGAAGATAAGTCGCCCCCATCCTCATACTCTTTTCCGTTCGAAATAATTATAATTGGTACTACATAAACATCCGGATGATTTCTTAATTCCTCCGTTAAAAAAGCCGTACTGTCTGTCACAATTGCAATTTTCTTTTTTACCATGCTACCCCACCATTCTGTTATCCTCTTATTACATATAATTATACAGTTAAATGCAGATTATACCAAGTGTTAGTAATAGGTACTAATCGATGAATGCAAATAATTCATGTAATATACAATTTTGACAATATAATTTATAATTATAAGGAACAAAGTTGAATGAGAAGTATCTAAGGAGAGTAGGTTTACCATGCTTTTGATAATAAAAATAATTAGAACGACCAGTATATTAATCGGTATATTTATCGTGATCGTTGGTTATTTTTTTATCTTCCACAGTTATAATGATGACCAGTATACATCGTACGTTGACAACTCTACACAAATGGAGAACCAATTCTCCTTAACTAGTGATACTAATAAGAATGGGATTACCAATGAAGTAGAAATTACATCAAATGCGAGAGACCTCGTTGGCACGTTGTACGATCCATTGAAAGGAAGTTTCTACGATATCGGTGGAAAAATGGGGTTCATTGTTTGCATCGATGTTCCTCGAATTGTATTTGGGCAAGCAGGAATCTCCCTTGCTCAACTTTTAAGAGATGATTTCGAAGAGTCCCCTGAACATTATGAAACCGATGAAGGCTCTAACACGCCAGATACCCCATTCTTTTACAGACGGGTTAGAAATGTTTATGATTATGCGAAAGGAAACGATTTGTTAATCAGGCAAGCAGATACACCGCAAATAGGAGATATTGTCTTTTATGGAAGGTATCATGCAACACTCGTTACCTACGTTCATGAAGATGGAACATATGATGAAGTCGAGGCACATCCAAAGCTTATCTTTGTAAAGGAACATAAGAAAAAAGAATGGCAGCCACGTGATGTTGCAAGATTATTTAAATAGCAATTCGCAGTTGAATAGCCGGTTTTCTTCCCATAGAAAATAGGCTATTTTTGTTCTATTTTCTAAATATTTACGTATCAGAACTTTTGGCACTACAAGAAAAGAAGGTGTGGGCCATATTATGGAAATAGGTATTATTTTTTGCTTATAGAGAATCACTAATTGAAAATGTTCAAGAATTTGTTATAATAAGGTGTTCTTAAAATTATTAAGGGGGAACTTTCTTGTCAATCGAAGTAGGCAGTAAGGTAAAAGGTAAAGTAACAGGAATAACAAATTTTGGTGCATTCGTAGAATTACCAGGTGGCACAACAGGACTTGTGCACATTAGTGAGGTAGCGGATAGCTATGTAAAGGACGTTAATGACCATCTTAAAGTTGGAGATGAAACCGAAGTAAAGGTTATTAGTGAAAGTGAAGGTAAAATTGCACTTTCTATTAAAAAAGCTATTGAAAAGCCGGAAGGACAAACATCTTCGTTTTCTAAGCGTCCATCACACAAGGGAGATAAACGCTCAAAAGACTTTCGTTCGAAAGGAAATTTTCAAAAGAAGGAAAGCTTTGAAGATAAGATGAATAAATTTTTAAAGTCTAGTGAAGAGAATTTATCAACCTTAAAACGTAATACAGAAGGAAAACGCGGTGGTAGAGGCGGTAGACGTGGGTAATCACTACTGTTTGTTGGTACTTCTTATATAAATGAAGGCAAACCTGGTTAAACAGGCTTGCCTTTTTTGTTGCCTGCACTATCGTTTTTTAGCAATGACCTATATAATAGATTAGAATGTACTTTAGAAGGAAAAGGTGTTTTTTCATGAGTTTACTGACAGTTAAAAACCTAAGCCACGGATTTGGAGATCGTGCAATCTTTGATGACGTGTCTTTTCGGTTATTACAAGGAGAACATATTGGGCTTATTGGTGCCAACGGTGAAGGTAAGTCTACATTTATGAATATTATTACAGGTAAATTAGAACCTGATGCCGGAAATATTACGTGGTCTAAACATACTCGCATTGGTTATTTAGACCAACATTCTAATTTGAAGCAAGGTATGACAATCCGTGATGTTTTACGTACTGCCTTTCAATATTTATACGATATGGAAGAAGAGATGAATCTTTTATTTGCAAAAATGGGAGAAGTAGAACCAGATGAATTAGAAACACTTCTCGAAGAAACAGGACGGATGCAAGATTCTTTAACCAACAATGATTTCTATACAATTGATGCTAAAGTAGAGGAAGTTGCCAATGGACTCGGTTTGGATGACTTTGGATTAGATCGTGATGTACATGACTTAAGTGGTGGTCAACGTACAAAAGTATTGCTTGCTAAGTTACTTCTAGAAAAACCAGATATATTATTACTAGATGAACCAACAAACTATTTAGATGTAGACCACATTGAATGGTTAAAAAATTATTTATTAGTATATGAACATGCGTTTATTCTTGTCTCTCATGATATACCATTTTTAAATAGCGTCGTTAATTTGATTTATCATATGGAAAATCAAGAACTAACCCGCTATCCAGGGGACTATAATGAATTTCTTCGTGTGTATGATATGAAAAAGCAACAGCTAGCAGCAGCTTACAAAAAACAACAAAAAGAAATCGCCAACTTAAAAGACTTTGTAGCTAGAAATAAAGCCAATGCTGCAACGAGTAAAATGGCAATGTCCCGTCAGAAAAAGTTGGATAAGATGGACGTTATTGAATTAGATGCGGAAAAGCCAAAGCCGGAATTTCGATTTAAACAAGCGAGAACACCAGGAAAATATCTTTTTGAAACTACAGATCTCGTTATTGGTTATGATGAGCCCCTTGCCAAACCGCTCCATTTATCAATGGAACGAGGACAAAAAATTGCTTTATACGGAGCAAATGGTATTGGTAAGACAACACTACTTCGAAGTATACTTGGTGAGATTCCAGCATTATCCGGTACTGTTCAGCTTGGAGAGCACTTGCACATCGGATATTTCGAACAAGAAATTAAAGTATCAAATCAAAATACGTGTATTGATGAAGTTTGGGATGAATTTCCTCATCTGACTCAATATGAAGTTCGTGCTTCCTTGGCGAAATGCGGTCTTACGACGAAACATATTGAAAGTAAAGTCCAAGTATTAAGTGGTGGTGAAAAGGCGAAGGTCCGACTCTGTAAGCTAATCAATCAAGAAACGAACTTACTTGTCCTTGATGAACCCACCAACCACTTAGACCAAGACGCAAAAAAAGAACTAAAACAAGCACTAAAAGAATACAAAGGTAGCGTTCTCCTCATCTCACACGAACCAGACTTCTACGAAGAAATCGTAACAGATACTTGGAACTGTGAAAACTGGACCACAAAAGCCTTTTAAACTTCTTCCTGGTGCCTGTCACCTGTCGAATTTTGTCGGTGACAGGCACCTTCTTTTTTCTCTTGTCCGTGCATATACATTAATACGAGCTTGTGATGGAAAGGGGGAAGAATGATGAGAGCGTCTTTGTCTTTACTTGGTTTACTAGGCATTTTTGTTCTCGTTGGATTTCTAGAAGCGCCTACTGTATCTGATCGTGATGAGAAATCAAATTATTATACGATACATGATGAGACAGAAAGTGTGAGTTCCATAGTAGACGAACCTTCTCTTCCCGATTCTACCCAATATGTATTGGAAGAAACGAGAGAAGAAAAAGGTGAGATCTTAGAAATTTACCGCGAATATGAAATTTACAAAGATGAAAATGGAATTGTTACAAATAGAGTGCCGACTTCAAACTATGAATATCTCCGTTACAATACAGAGGAAAATGATAACAACGTAGCGGATTTTGAATATGATACGGAATAATCATCACTTATTTACTAAAATAACCCAGTTCCTTGAACTGAGTTATTTTTACATTACATACAATTATTTTTCACTATATTATCTATACGGTTGTTGCAAACATTGCTTTGACAAAATTAGTAACCTTATCAACTAACCGCTTCTTCAATTTCCCTAGCAATCATCCATCTTCCATTGGTATATAGCCAGTTTTCTATCGTAAAGAGTCTTGCTAATGTCTTTCCTTCTTTTTCTATTACCTGTTCATAGAACACTACCGCATTTCCATCATCTCTTAAACGAATAACCCTATTTTCAAATTTCTTCTTAGCACCTAATAATTGATGGACAGATTGTTTCATCCCACTAACAGCCTCTTCCCTTTGAAACATAGTAGGTTGATCATGTACACCCCTAAAAAAAGCAACATAATAATTTTCAGTCATTCTCTCTAATGTACAGGTTTCTCCAGAATTCATTGCTTCATTCCAATTACGAGTAAATTGATCATGCATAATTGTAAACTTTTCTAATTGATTATTAGACTCCATTAGCTACATCCACCTCCTATTTTTGTAAGCTATCCAGTTGAAAAACGCATTACTTAGAAATTGCTTTAATGATTAAAAATTGGGGGTTTTTTAAAAGGTGTTCATATTTTTCGGGTGCTCGTTCCTTAAAATTCAAGGTTGGTTGAGGTTCTATGACTTTTTCGATCGAAAAATACTTCAGAGTTGTATTTAATATAGTGTGAAGTGGTCTTCGGTAAAAGGGAACCTCATATGTTTTCCCATCTTTTTTCCATACATCAGTAATTAGTTCGGTTGAAAAATAACTTGCATTTTGAAGTAATCTAAGATCTGTAAAGGGATGATGAACAGAAAACAATAACATTCCATTTGGTTTTAATATTCTTTTAAATTCATTAAAGGTTACCTCCCAATCCTTAACATAGTGAAGGGTAAGAGAACTTATTATAATATCAAACGAATTTTCTTCAAATGCCATTTCTCCTTCTAAATCCATGCATATAACCTTAGCTTTATCCCCAACACGTCTTTGAGTAGTACGAATCATCTCTGGACTAACGTCAGTTGCAATGACCTTTGCTCCTCTATTGACTAATTGATGGGTATACCACCCTGCGGCACATCCGGCGTCAAGAACATCTTTATGCAACAAATCTTTAGGTAATTGTTCTAACATAGTAGGTCTTTCATATTCACTGTTATATAAACCTTCCGTATCTATCGATTTTTCATACACGATAGCAAGCTGATTAAAGGTATCTATCACTTTTTCTTTCATAGCTAACCTCTTTTCCATTAATCATAAAATTAGGTTACAGGATCTACCTTCATACGTTCGCACCTATGAACCTATTCCCGGATAGGCTTTCCACATCTTACTAATACGTGCCACAACAATTTCAATTCCTGAAGCACCACCTCATAGCTTCTTCGATCGCTCCAAGAATCAGGATTTTGCTTTAAATCCATAACAGCCGATCCAATTAAACTAGCATTGATATGATTATTAGAAGCATATAACTAAACAGTCACACGAACTAAATAATGCAAAAATGTTAACGGTAACCCTTGCTTGGTAGCATTTCGTTCAAAAATCCTAGATATATCTACTAAATTTTGCTCTTTCAAGAAGTCATATATTTGTGGAGGCTGACCAAAACAACGTAACTTTAATACATCCAAAGGAGACTGGAGGTATTCTGTACTGTTTACAGATTCGATATCTATACTTTTAAATCTACTTAAATCGAGTTTGCGTCTAACCGCATCTAGGATAGGACTGCCATTCGAATCCTCGAAGAGATTTGGAAATAAAATAGGTAATTCTTTCCCTAAATCATCACCAGGATGTAGACCAAGAATATTGCCACCCTTTTTTACTACTTGTTCAAGAAGTGGGTAGGAAGATGTCGGACCTTTACGAATATACGCGCAGTCAAATTCATCTTTTTCAAAAGGGAACCCATATTTGGTACTTCCTTTAACAAAAGTAACATTTGGCTGATTATTTTTTTCTGCCATTATTATGAAATCATCTGTCACATCAAAACCAACTATTTCTTCCGCTAACAAGCTACATTGAATGGTATATTCTCCATGTCCACAACCAACATCTAACACTTTTTTATTTACTATCATTCTAGCAACTTCTTTATCAAATATAGATTCTCCATTGGGGTCTACATAACTAGTGTTCCACGTATATGCGTATTTACCTTGTAACTTACTAAGTTGCTCATACCATTCAATGGAGTGTGGTCTAAGCCATCCTGAAAGCGTCGAAGGGTTTATTAATCCCATGTCTCACCTCTACTCATAAGAACTACAAACCTAAAATTCGATCTATTACCACTTGACTTTCATGACCATCTTCAATAGTCGGTAAGTTCGGATCTTGTTTATGATGAGCAATATAATCATAAACTTTTGATAAATATGGATAAAATGCATGATAATAAGATTGTGCCCTCGATGAAAGTGTTGATGGGCCAGTCTCTTTTTCTGGAACAGTTACTTCTCCTAATTGTTCTGTTGCTTTCCCAAGACTCAATTCTTTATCATTCATTAATGTTATCGTTCCTTCACTACCATAAACCTTCAAACTAGAGCCCGAACCATGATTTACACCAGATAAAAATTGTAGGGAAAAAGTAGAATTTTTCTTAAACACACCATGAATAAAGAATGCATCATCTGCATCTCTTACTTCTCCTCCACCTTCTGGAACATGAGTATGTAATAATCCATTCACGGTCTCTATATCGTCTGTAACAATCCATCTCATATAGTCAATCATATGCGATCCTAATGCGCCTAACATACCTCCATGTTTTTCTTTTTCACCCAACCAACCACGTTTAGTGGACTTTAATCTTTGGTATTGTGGGTTTGACACATGATACTCAAAATGTAAAATATCACCGATTTCATTTTTATCAATTATTTCTTTCACTTTTTGACGACCAGGAACATATCGCCATTCAAAATCTAGTATAACTTTAGCATCGTACTGTTTAGACAGCTTTAATAGTTGTTCCGATTCCACTTGATTACGAGTAAAAGGTTTCTCGCAAACTATATTTTTGATTCCATGTTCCAATGCATACTTAACCATTTCATAATGATAAATTGGCATGGAACTAACAAATAAAAGATCGATTTCTTCATTATTTATCATTTCTGTCCAATTCTTATAATGAACTGGAAGTGTATCCCAACTTGATACTTCCTCTGGTAATCGATGACGTTTCATCGTACTAACTGCCGTAACTGTCATATTAGGGTGTGAATTTATAATAGGTGCTTGTACATTCAATCCAAATCCTCCACCGATTATTCCTACTTTCATCATATATTTCCTCCTCCAAAACTGTTATTAATATATTCTAACATTTTTAACTACTTGAATGACACTTACCTTGCTTTTCTCCCTCTCTTAAACAAAATAATAATTAATCCAATTACTAATACGGCTAATACCGCATATACCACTCGAGAGTAGACTCTTAAGTTATCTACAATCACTTCCCAGGAAGCACCAATTGATGCACCTAAGTAAACTAGAACAACGTTCCATATCAATGTTCCAATAGTAGTGAAAAAAAGAAATAATCCAACATTCATATGGGACATACCAGCGGGAATAGAAATTAAACTACGTATTAGTGGTACGAAACGACAAAAGAATACTGTCCATGGACCATATTTATCAAACCACGCATCTGCTTTATGTATATCCTGTTTTTTCATACGAAGAATGTGACCCCATCTATGAACAATTTTTTCTAACCTCTCAACATCTAATTGTAAGCCAATTATATAGAGAACAATTGCGCCAACTACAGATCCTGCTGTGGAAGATAGCACAACACCAATAATCGTTAAGTTTGAAGTGGTTGTCATATATCCACCAAAAGTTAATATCACTTCCGACGGCACAGGAGGAAAGATATTTTCAATCGCAATAAGTGCCATGATGCCCATATACCCATATTCATTCATAATTTCTATCAACCAATTTTCCATCTTTCACCTCCAAAATAGTCGGACCAATAATTAAAACAGATGCTATTCTCATGTATGAATAGCACCCGTAAGAAATAAATTTAGTTTATACTTTTTCGTTATCTGTTCCCTCATCTTCTGTAACCTCTGGTTGCTCGTTTTCTTCCTTGGTAACGGCAACTTCATACTCTGGTTCTCTTACATTTTTATTCCTTCCACGTGATACATAAGTTTCTAGCATCTCTTTCATATCAATCCCCGTTGCTTCCTTTAATGATTCTTGAATTCCTAGCATCGTAGACGTCACACTATTTGCTATTTTGGCAGAACCTCCCTGTGAATTAGAGCCACCCATATCAATAACCTTCA
This sequence comes from Ornithinibacillus salinisoli, assembly GCF_042684965.1. Classification (NCBI taxonomy): domain Bacteria; kingdom Bacillati; phylum Bacillota; class Bacilli; order Caryophanales; family Bacillaceae; genus Ornithinibacillus; species Ornithinibacillus salinisoli. The sequence continues at coordinate 96,590 of NZ_JBHUMI010000020.1, read as the reverse complement.
TATCTTTAATTTGTGATAAAGGAGCAGATACTTTTTCAGCGTATTCTGGTAAAACATTGATAAGCATTTCCATAATAGCTGCTTCACCATATTTTTCCATCGCTTGTGCCATACGCTCTTTTGAATCGGCTTCCGCAATACCACGCTGACGAATAACTTCTGCTTCTGACTCCCCTTTGATGCGCTCTTTTTCCGCTTCTGCTTCTGCTTCCTTCGTCGTTTTATATGCTTCCGTATCGGCAATAGAACGGCGACGCTTGTTTTCTTCTTCTTCAAGCTCCACTGCACGACGTTTTTCAATAAATTTAACTTTCAACTCTTCTTCTTTTACTTGCTGAGCTAATTTCTGCCGTTCTAGCTCACCAGCTTGTTCTGCTTGTGCCCTAGCTTTATTCGCTTCTCTTTCAAACTCAGCCTGTTTGATATCTTTTTCATTCTTAGATTCAGCAATCTCAATATGACGAAGGTTTTCTTCCTCTTTCGCTTCCTGTTCATTCTTGGCACGGTAAATCCGCGTTTCTTTTTCTGCATCGGATTCAGCTTTATTTGCTTTTTTCTGAACTTCTGCAATGTGAGGACGACCTAATGCATCGATATAACCATTTTCTTGATCAACATCCTCCACATCGTTCAGTGCAAAGGAAGTTATTTCAAAACCCATTCCTTTTAAATCAGATTCTGCAATCTTTTTCACCTGTGTATTAACTTCTTTAAAATCATTATAAATCTTTTCAATAGGTAGGGAAGCAATAATGGAACGAAGATGTCCGTTAAGTACATCTTTTAATTCATCTTCCCTTTCCTTTTGCTTTTTCCCTAAGAATTTTTCGGCGAAATTTGCCATAATTTCTAACTCACTTCCGATACTTATAACGGCTGTACTCTTAACTCGTACCGGAATACCTTCTTTTGTATATGCTTTGTCCGAGTTTACTTGTAGCTGAAAGGAAGTTAAGTCAATCGGTGTGGACGTTTGGAACATACGAAGGCGATACCCGCCACCACGAATAATTTTAACCGAACGACCGTTTTCATCCTGGAATACATTTCTCTCTTTTTCTGGATCCCCTAGATTAGGTCCAGTAACAATAAGTGCTTCATTAGAACTAGCAGTCTTATAACGGAATCTAAAAATAATTAACGTAATTAAACCTCCAATAAGTACGATTGCACCTACAACAATCAGTATCACTAAGAATAAAGCATCCTGTAACACGTATTAATCCACTCCTCTTTAAAAAATTGACCCCAATTGGTTGGTCTCATTATTACATAACGATTTACACCTGCGAAAAGTTTCATTATTATGAAATTTGTTAATATAGACTTTTAATAAGAAGTTAGTACTAGTTTTAGAAATCGCTAAAAGTAGTAGAAATGTCAGGAGAAATTTATACGATTAATCATTCCTGGAGCGTTATATTTTCCTAAACCAGTCCAAAACATTTTATACTACAACATTAATCCTTATTGTCATTTTTCTCCCCACGTTTCCCCTCCTTTTTGTAAAAATTGACGATATGGATTGTCAATGAAAGTTCCACATTAATCATGTTAACATATTTTACTAGACAATAAATTAAATTTTTCGAATTATATTATTGTACGACATCTCTTTATGTACAATACGGAGATACTCTTTATATTGAAATTATCGCTACTCTATATGGAGGAAAAACAAACATCCATATTTTTTACGAATTATATTTCAATTTCCTTCATAACTTTTGCTGGGTTTCCTCCTACGACTACATTATCAGGTACATCTTTTGTTACTATGGCACCAGAAGCAATAACTACATTGTTTCCAATAGTAATTCCCGGATTTATAACTGCACTTCCACCTATCCAAACATTATTACCAATTGAAACAGGCTTTGTGAATTCAATTCCAGATATACGCTCCTTTGGGTTTAAAGGATGTGTAGCTGTATAAATATGTACACCCGGAGCAAGCATACAATTATCCCCTATTCTTACTTCACAAGCATCCAAAATGACACAATTAAAATGGGCATAAAAGTTATCTCCAACATGGATATTATACCCATAGTCACAACGGAAATCTGGCTCCACGAACAAATTGCTACCAGTAGATCCAAAGAGGTCTTTTAATAATTGTGCACGTCTATCTTCCTCCGTTTCTAACGATTGATTAAACAATCGATTTAACCGTCGTGCTTCTTCACGATCCTTTATTAATTCAGGGTCTGCAGGATAATACAGATCCCCATCTAACATTTTTTCTTTTGCAGTTTTCATCATTAACAACTCCTATTCTGCAACTGTGTTTATCTTCTAAATGACTAAATTGAGGATTTAATATCTGTAGCTTAGTAGGTCATAATGGTATAGCTCCTTAATACCCTTAACACTATTATTCATATCCTCCTTGAGCTTTTGGCAAGTTTTTATATTCTTCTTTACTTCTAACTACCCGATGTATATAGTTCCGTAGCTTATAAAATTCCTTCGCATCATTGGTTGTTTTACAATAACTTCCTGAAATATAATGGTTTATCGTTTCATGATTAATCCTAATTTCCCATTCATCTTCTTCATGAGGTTGTTGCATACAATTTGTATCTGGAATAAGTTCTTTCGATCCAGTGATGTTTATTTCTTTCATTTTAGTATAAATATCCTTCATCTCTTCTGTTGTTAATGACAGTTTAATAGTAGTAGTTCCATCTTCTATTAAATCCTTTGTTACCGTCCCTTCAAACGTATTAATCTCATTTCTTTTATAGAAACCAAACTGAAGTGAAAAATTGAAATCCTTCGGCATTTCATTCGGCATCACTTGTATGTCATCATCCTCAATTGTTATTGTTTCCGATTTACAGCCTGTTACGGATATTACCATAGCCATCATTAAAAATAATGCTTTTATCATCAGCTTCCTCCTTAAGAAAGAGCTTTTTAAAGTAAGAAAAAAGATAAATTTAAAGTGTTCCAATATTTATAGACTGTAATAACTATTTTTTATTTTTAGTATCCGTCATATACTTGGCAAACAGCATTCCTATAACTATAAAAATACTAACAATGATTAAAGTAAACCAAAGTGGATGATCTGTTGCTCTTACCCATAATGGTGTTGTTAATATACCATTTGTCCAACCATTTTCTCCACTATAAGCAAATCCTTCTGTTCGATATAGAATAGCCTAACTTTGATAGACTTTAACCACGATGATTCCAATCACAAAACCGCCTAATCCACCCCAAAGCATATCATTTTCTCTTTTCATGCAATCCTCCTTAAGACTATTTTTGCCTGCCTTTTAATCAAGAAAATAAGGATAAATATTACTGAATAGGCAGTACCTATTTTATAAGAACTAAATATCCAGCAACACACATCGTTTCTCCTCCCATATTGCGAAAGCTTCATCATGCCATCGAATGATATATCTCACCAATAATGCCCTTCAGTTGATGTACACCTAAATCTGTATTTGTCATAATGACCATTCCACTACCTTTAAAGGGATACGCTACCATCAGGCATTGAAAGCCTACACCCCATCCTAGAGAAGAGATTTCAAGTTCTTGTTTCGAACGTTCCAGAAACAAACCAAGTCCAGTCCATACCATACTACCTTGTGATGTAATAATTTCCCTTGCACTTTCAGGAGAGAGTCCAAGTCTACCCTTGCCATTTAGTGCATCCATTAACTCAATTACTAAGCAGGCGATATCTGTAGGTGTGCTCCACAACCCAGAAGCAGCTGGATACGGGTAGATCGGATATTTTCCTTTTACAACTAATCCTTGTTTATTGTGACCACAGGCAAGATTTCCCTTCTCTCTGCCTAACTCCTCCTGTCCAAATATACTATTCTTTATGTCTAAAGGCGTAAATACTCTCTCGTTCATGACATCTGTAAATGATCGTCCCATAACATCTTCAATTAATTGTTGAATCACACAAAAACCCGCGTCTGAATATTGAAAGTCACTTTCCGGTTCATAGGTAACTTTAATAGATTCAGTACAATACGGTGTTTTACCTTCTAGTAAGTCAGTTATAGTTGGAATCCCATGAATGGAAGTCAGTTCCGTAAAACTATTGTTAGGATCAGTAATGCCAGATTGATGGCTTAAAAGTGTCCGTAATGTCACTTTACTTTTGGTCATAAATGGATAATCAGGCACTTTCCAAGATATTAATCTATTATTTACATCTTGATCTAAATCAAGGACGCCTTGTTCCGTTAATGACATGACTAAAATTGCCGTTACAAACTTACTTATCGAACAAGCATTAAATATCGAATTCCTATTTACTATATTATTTAATCCTAATTCAAGTACACCATATTCTCCCGTCGTACTAATTTGACCATCATCAATCCTAGCCATGCTTAAGCCAGCTACATTATAATGCTCCATCCGTTTACTGATGTTCATGTTATCTAGGTTCATAATTACCTCCAAGCTATTCCCTTAAATAATCATACTAAAGTCATTTTTGTAGTCACTGTTTTATAGCTCTTATGTCGTCCCAACCATATACAAGTTCATGTAGTCTCTTCTCATAGATTTTTATCTCTTCTATTCCTATTACTCTTGCTCCTAACGACTCATAAAATAACCTCGATCTATTTTCTTCTAATACTAATACCACCATGGTAAAGATACCCTGTTTTATAAGTTCGTCAATGATAGGCTTTAACAACAGTTTTCCTAGCCCTTTTCTTTGGTATTTAGCTAATATGTATATAGCAAATAACTCCCCTTTATAAGATGGATATTTGCCAGATCTTTCTATTCCACCATTTGAAAATCCAACGACTTCACCCTCATCACTTTCTGCCAAAAAAACAGATTGTTTGGAAATAATATTTGCCCATTTTTGTTCTCTACTTTTATAGGTCATTTGATTTAGATACTCGTCTGGAATGATATTCCGATATGTAGTCTTCCAACTATCAACCTGAACCTTAGCAATGGCATTGGCATCTGTTGACGTTGCTTTCCTTATCTTCATAGTTCACCTCTTATATAGATTTTTACACAATTATTGAACTGCAGCTTATAAGAATATTTTACCATAATACAACAGATTTGAATCGATGATTTATAATTTTCAAAAAAGTATAACAAAACTTCATTCTGTGGGGATTTTCTTCATCTTCCATTGATAACACTGCGAAAATATCTTCAGCGGAGCAAGTAATCACAACCCCAGGACATCGCGTCTTTGTTGCCCTTGTCGTTACATGTGGGATAAATGTTGCATATCATTTTGGAACTTTTATACGATTACATGCGTAATACTAATATCAATACTTTACAGATTTTAGTAAAGCGAGGGTATTCTTATGACAGAGATTTTGTTTATAATCACTGCTTTAGGTGGATTATTTATTCTATTTAGGCTTTTCTTTACCCGTGGAAGTATTTTATTGGAATTGGAAAAACGGTACACCGATCTGAGGGAATATGTAGTTGCCGTAGAAAAAGAGTTAAAGACACAAGGTCGGAAAGTTTCGTACAAAGGAAACCGAGAATTTATTATTGACGGAGAGCTATATTATATACAGGATTGGAATATGCCGGCTAGCGGTTTTCCTGTGCAACGTACCGTTCTTAGAAAAGTTAAGTAGATGAAGAAAAATGAAAACACATAGCCCCATTATCCAAAGGAAGCTATGTGTTTTCATTTAAAACAAGGTTATCAAAATGACTGTTCTTCTTTTGTTGGTCCCAACACTCCTGGGACTGGTAATCCAGCTTGACGAAGTAGAACTGTCATCTGGCCACGATGGTGTGTTTGATGATCGATCAGCAGCCGTAGCAGTGCACCACGTGGAATTTGTTTCCCAAAGCTATCTACAGACTCTACCATTTGTTCATCAGTTAATGATTGTTCGACCTCATGTTTAACATTTTCAAAAATATTTCTATAGGCTGTCACGATTTCGCTTGCTTGAGCAGGGATATCGTCTGCTCCACCTGATGGAGTAACGTTTAACCCAACCTGTCCGGCGAAGAATGCTGGACTTGTTGCTAAATGCCATCCTAGCCACCCCAGTGTGCTATGACCTTCCACGATTGCTTGATCTAACTTATCATCTGTGAGTGATTCAAGGACACGAATCGTCCCTTCTGCTGCAACCATCCAATCTGCTAAAAAATCCTGTTTTGTACGATACATTTAATCTACCTCTTTTCCTTAATACCTTTGCTATTATTCATTGTAATCATTTATGTTTAGGGCAACAAGTAAAACAACACGCAGAAAAAGTGTACCGTTGTTCCAGCTATCACAAATAAATGCCAAACCATATGATGATACTTGAATCCTCGCCAAACATAAAAAACAGCTCCTATTGTATAACAAAGACCACCGATCACGAGAAGAACGATACCATTAAAATTTAGGTTATCGGTAATTTGTCGCCATCCCATTACGACCATCCACCCCATTACGATGTACAAGAATGTGGAAGTAAACAAATACTTTTTGACGAAAAACGATTTAAAAATAGTTCCCGCAATCGCTAACCCCCACACGATACCAAACATTGTCCAGCCTAATGCTCCTTGGATCACAATAAACGTAAATGGCGTATATGTTCCAGCAATGAATAAGTAAATGGAAGAATGATCAAATATCTCAAAAAGATCTTTCGCTTTACCTGGTGGCATTGCATGGACCAATGTGGATGACATATACAAAATAAACATAGTTGATCCAAATATCGTAAAACTTACTACATGCCAAGCAGTGCCATGGATGGATGAAAAAACAATTAAAATAACCAATCCAGCCAAACTTAATACAGCCCCAATTCCATGAGTAATTGCATTAGCAATTTCCTCACCTTTCGAAAAAACATGCGTATCCGCCAAACCAATCATCCTTACTTAGTATAGTACGTGCCTGTAGTAGGTGCCTGTCACCTGTCGAATCTTGTCGGTGACAGGCACCTGTTACATTTTTTCCAAATATTCATCTAGACGGTTGTATTGGGAAGCGGTACCTTCAACTACTCCCATATCAACAATCTTTTGAGCTTCTTCAGGAGATGGGAATTCACTATGAGTAATCAGTTTCGTTTTTCCATCTTCTTCAACAAAATTTAATGTTATCAGTGTTTCAGGCATTCCTTCAACCGCATTTCCATTTTCATCTGCGAAAACATCCGTAAAAACGATTTTTTCTGGTACAACAATTTCATGATACACACCTTTTCCCCAAGATTCTTGACCATAAAATTCTCCCTGATTCTTATCTACACAACGCATACAATAATGCCACACGCCATTAGGCTTAAACTCAAACTCATAATTCTCTGTTTGCCAGCCAGCTGGTCCCCACCAGTTTGCTAAGTGTTCTGCCTCAGAAAATGTTTTAAATACGAGTTCTCTTGGAGCATTGAAGATCCTTTCCAATATAAGAACTTTACCCTCTACTTTAGATTGTACACCAAAAGCGGTTTTGAATTCTGACATGATAATTCCTCCTTATTTTATAATAAAAATAATAATAAAATAAAACGAATAGTCCTCCTTCCTGAAAAAATTACTTACTAATCATCTGTTTTCCTGTTGATATTCACCTGTTGTTTCTCCTCTCCTTGTAGTTCTCGTAGATAATCATCCAAACGATCCAATCTTCCATCCCAGAGTTGGCGAAAAGAATCCAGCCAATTATCTAGTTCTTTAAATGGTTCAGACCTAAGTTTATATATTCTTCGATTGGCGACCGCTTGCACTTCAACAAGACCTACACCATGAAGGACTCGGAGATGTTTGGAAACTTGAGGCTGACGAAATTGTAGTTGCTCGGCGATTTCACCTACTGTCATTGGTCCATCGCGCAGTAATTCGATAATCTGTTTGCGATTCGGTTCAGCAATAGCACTCAATATATTTTCCATAATACGAATATACCATATAAGGAATATTCCTGTAAAGGTATATTTAGAATAAATTTAAAACGCGGTAAAAAGTGGTGCCTGTCACTTGTGAAAATTTTACAAGTGACAGGCACCAACATTTTCTATACAATAAATTAGAATTATTCTGTTTTTTAGAGGAGGATTTTAGTGGGGATACGTAATTTATAATTTGGTACCTTACGAAGGAACATAGAAAAAAATCGTAAGGAGGATTTCCAAATGGAATGGGTTGAAGATTTTTATAGCAAGCAATATTCATGGTCTAAAACACATACAAATTATGATATGGAAGAATTACGTGATGATTTAGTAGGTAAACTGGAACGACTCGCGGATCCTAAACCGAAGAAAATTCTTGAACTAGGTGGTGGAAATGGTCAATTCGCAGTTGCAGCAGCTCGACAAGGCTATGAAGTGACCGTAATAGAAATAGTTCCTGCGTGTATAACACATACAATTAAACTCGCCAAAAAACATCACGTAGAAAAGAACATAACTGTGATTCAAGGAGATTTCCATCATGTTAAATTAAATGAACAATTCGATTTAATCTGCTATTGGGATGGATTCGGTGTTGGTACCGATTCAGATCAACAATTACTAGTAAATCGAATAGATAATTGGCTAGCACCGATGGGAACTGTACTTGTAGATATCTACACACCGTGGTACTGGGCGAATACTGCAGGTCAAGAAATGAATATTGATGGTATTTCAAGAAGATATGATTTTGATGCACATGAATGTAGAATGCTAGATACATGGTGGCAGAATCAAGAACCTGATCATAAAATAACTCAATCTTTACGCTGTTATTCTCCTGCAGATCTACGAGTACTGCTTAAGAATACAGAATTAGAATTGGTAGATCTAGAGCCAGGCGGCGCTATGGATTATAAAAATTGGCAATACAAAAATGATGTACCATTGGTTCAAGCCATGGGATATACGGCGAAATTTAAAAAAATGGACTAATAAACGTAAGATGCACCGTTTCGAGATGGTGCATCTTTTCTTAGAAGCTATGTATTTTTTCGAAACTCTATTATATTTCCGATAACTCCTATAAATCCTCCCCCAGCATATAGAACATAAACAAATCTAGGTCCTTGGTCTACGAGGAAGTACAATCCTAACAAAAATAAAGCAATACAACTTATCAAACCTATAATATTCCTAGTGTTTGCCATTATTCTTCAACATTCCTTTGAAAATTTTAATTCCATTCACAAAACATAGTTACCCCGACAACAAAATCCAAATCCGTCCCTCCTATGTCTAACATCCAATTTACTTCTTCTTACGATCCTTTTGTAACAAAGCCCCTGCAATCGATGCAAATACATCTCCGATCAATGATAAAATCATAACTAAAAAATCCCCCTTAGTAAAAATTACCCATTAAAGATTTCCCAGGAAATATGGAACTTTGTTTTACTACCTTGTAATACGTATATTATCAATTATTGGTTTCATATTTAGGGAATCAATGCCAAAATATGTTGTTAAAGGTACTTTTCTTCCTTCTTTATCCCAGTTGTGATACTGTTCAAATATTTTCATAATATTGTTAGAGGCAACCTCCTCGACTAAGAATTTTACTGTAAGAAAGCTACGCCAATAATCAAACATAATTCGAGATAAACATCCTTGATAAGAACCAATACCAAACTCATCTAACGTTCGATCACCGTATTTATCTTGAAATGCTTCCACTAGCTCTGACTCTATTAATGCTATTTCTAGGAATTCAGATTTGTTAAGACAAGTTTTTCTAGCTAAATAATCACACATTCCTTCTTCAAACCAAATACTATCCTCCCGTTCATCAGCAAATTCATCTAAAAATAAATCGGAATGATGTGTTAACTCATGGGCCAAAATAGTAAACAACATATTTTCCGAATAGTTCTCAAAAAAATGTTGAACTTGTGGGATGTCCAATCCATCAAGTTGTTCCATGAATAACTTTCTCCAAGCATCCAAATCGGGAGTTATGTAAATAATATCTTTACTGGTATAAGCAGGAATCGCTACTGTAGAAAACACCGATGTTGCAAGTTCTTCTGTTGTCCAAACAATCGCTTTTGGCATACTGGTTAATGAATAATTTCTCTCTAAAACCTTCTGGTATTCTGTTAATCTTTCCATAAGATCTGCAGCAATATGTTTATATTTTTCATATTCTAAATTATTCTCGAAAGCGTAAATGTGTTTCAAGATTATACCCCTCCCATAAATGTTGGTGCCTGTCACTTGTCGAATTTTGTCGGTGACAGGCACCTTAAAAAATCTTTCTTCTCAATTACGTTTAATACACAGGGGGATTGTACTTCTTCTTCTAGTTTTCTATGTTCTTCTGGAAATTGCATTTCCACATCAATTCGAACATAGGGGAGCTTTTCTTGTGACTTTTGGGAACGGATATTTTCTGTTTTTGCACCTGCAAATACACGCTCTAATCCTAGTTCAGTGAAAGCTGTATATAATATGTTTTCTTTCGCTAACACATTATAACCTTTTCCCCAGTACGGATAACCGATCCATGTACCTATATGACAAGTATTGGTACGTCTATCAATATTTTTTAAAGTAATAACTCCAATAAGATCTTCTGTTTCATTTAGAATAACACGGGAAAATTGTCTCCCTAGCTTTTCCTCTTCCAAAATGAATTCGATAAAACCTCGCGTTCCCTCTATAGATGTTTGTTCATCAGTTAATCCTAATGCAGCTTTAATATAAGGATCTGATGATAAAGAAGACATTCGCTCCGCATGTTTTAGGTTGTGTGAAACTAAGGACACTTTCTTCACGATAATGATCTCCTTTCAATTTTCTTGTTCACCATCAAGTCCGATTCTTATTCATCCACTCAACTGCATAGTCTACCATTTTTCTCATTGGTATTAAGTATGTTTTTGCCTCTCCAACTTTCCCCTCTCTAACTTCCCTTATATTTTCCTACAAAGATACACCATTTGATCACTACTTTTTGTCAGAGGATTTGCCTCCCAATCGCTATAAATATTCACAATCTCTAGTCCATAGGGTGATAATAAACGTTCCATTTCTTTCGGAAAAACATATCTCAGCCTTATACTTGTTGTTTTTTCATTTATAATTTCCTTGTGTTTATCTAGTAATCTTCTTATTGTAGTGTAATGCTGAATTTGGCTCAGTGCATCATACTCACTCTTTGTATAAACATCAACCTGCTGTGATGTTGCTCGGTCTATGTAACTTCTCCAAAACTCCTCCCCACTTGGTTGTAGCAATTCCTCTTCTTTTGGAAATCTAGTGTCAAAAATAAATAACCCACCTACTTCTAAATGTCGACTTACAGATCTTATTAATCCATCTTGTGCCTCATTTGTAAGAAAATGCTGAAAGGAATTTCCAACCGAGAATATAAAACTGCTTTTTACATTCAGATTGAGAGCAGTACAATCTTGCAAAACAAAATCAATTGGCAATGTAAGATTAGTAGATTTTCTCCTTGCTTCTTCTAACATTCCTTTATGTACATCTACTCCAATCATTTGATGCCCATTACGTGCCAAAGGAATTGTTGCTCTACCTGTACCACAAGCTAAATCAATAATTTTTCCTCTTGTTCGCTTAGCCCATTTTTTCAAAAAAACAATGTCATCGATAATACTATCGTTTTCTCGATCGTATAAAACTGGGTCATCATATTCCTCAAAATTATACATACTGTACGCCCTTTCTAAATTCATTAATCACCTTCTGATCTGGAGGACTTATATTCGGTGGAAGCCTTTCCATTTCAAAAAAGCGTAAATCCTTTACTTCGTTAGGATCTCTCACAAGGTCACCCTCATATTCCTTACAAATATAAGCAGTAATTACGTTATACACTTCATCCCCATGGGGATATTTATAGTAGAAGTCTGCTCCAGAGAAAACCTTAAAAAAATCTAGATTTGTGGCCTGCAAACCCGTTTCTTCAACTAATTCTCGTCTTGCAACTTCTTCAATTGTCTCTCCTGGCTCTAATGAACCTCCAGCAAGCCCCCAGCAGTTATTATCTTTGCGTAATTGAAGTAATAACCGATTATCTTTATCCAGTAAAAGGACACTAGCACCAGTAATAACTAGTGGACGAGCTCCAACTATTTTTCTTAAATCCATAACATACCCCATTCATATACTCCTCCTTTTTTTCCATACTACTAATGACTTAGTCACTTTCTACAGCTGGAGCAACAATGACTTCTACTCCCTGACCTTCTAATTCATCAATCATTTTCTCCGAAGCCTTTTCATCCGTAATAACTAGATCAACTTCCTTTAATGATACTGCCCTTGCAAACATATCAATCGATAGTTTTTCATGAGGAGCTAAGCATATTTTTTTTCGTGAAACATCACTTACTGCACGTGTAAATCTAGCTCCTTCTGTTGTGGCAGTACTAATTCCCTTCGTTGAGATACCCCCACCAGTAAGAAAACCTGTGTCTAATGAGAACTGACTAATAAGGTCGACAGCAACTGTATCAATAATGTTTCCGGAAGATGGAAGTGGACGAAGTTTTCCACCTATTATATAAACAGTCAGGTTATCCCTTTGTCTAATGGTCTCTGCTACCTTCATCGAATTGGTTACAACAGTGAATGAAATATCACTCGGTAGATACTTAATCATTCCATAATGAATTCCTGCTCCCCCAATAAACACCGTTTCATTTTCTTGAATGTAGGAAATAGCTAATTTAGATATTCCATTATGATGTACTGTTCCCTCTCCATACCGTATCTTTTCTGGAAGTGGCAACTTCCTAACCTCCGGTGCAATAATCGCACCTCCATAAGCCTTTTTCAACATTCCTTGATCTTCTAATATGGACAGATCTCTTCTAATCGAATCAATCGAAATATGAAACAAGTCTGCAAGATCCTTGGCAATTACTTTTCTTTCTTTTTTTAATATCTCTACTATCTTACTTCTACGTTCTTCTGCTAGCATAAAAAATCTCCTCTTCTAATGCTACTTATTCCATTATTATACCTCATTTTTTCATTATTGTTCATTATTTTTCATGTTTATACCAGTTAATGTTGCCTCCTTCTTCATATAACTGTATAATATCATGTAACAAATCGAAATAACATCAATGAAAATAGATAAAAACGAATAACAAAACCGCAAAGGGTGAGCAAAAGTGAAATGGCTAGAAGTGAATAAATCTGGACCGTTAAATGGATCCGTATCAATTACCGGATCTAAAAATAGTGCATTAGCACTCTTATCAGCAACACTACTTTCCGATGAAGTTGTAACGCTTAATCAAATACCCAATATTGAAGATATGCGCGTTATATGTGAGATTTTTAATGAATTGGGAGCAACAAGCAGTTGGGAAGATGACAAATTAGTGATCGATCCTACAAATATCTACACCGGTGTCATTGATCCTATGAAAAGTTCTTCATATCGAGCTTCGTACTACTTAGTAGGTGCCTTATTGCAAAAAATGAAAAAGATACGGATAGGTTACCCAGGTGGAGATAATTTTTTGTCTCGACCAATAGATCAGCATATTAAAGGATGGCAAGCACTTGGTGCGAAGGTAACACTTTTAGAAAATGAATATATCGTTGAGGCTGATAGATTAGTAGGTGCTGATATATATTTTGACACCATTACGTCAGGTGCGACGATGAATATGATGATGACAGCAGTATTGGCAGATGGCAAAACAACGCTTAAAAATACTGCAAAAGATCCAGAAGTAGTTGATTTAGCAAATTTATTAAATACAATGGGAGCAAACGTAATAGGAGCAGGAACTAGCCAAATTATTATTCATGGCGTAAAGGAACTAAGTGGTTGCACCTATCGAGTAATACCCGATAGGTTAGTTGCTGGCTCTTTTCTTATGTCGGTCGGACTAAATGGTGGAACAATCACAGTTAACAATGTCATTCCTGAACACCTTCGCTCTTGTATAGCGAAACTTACTGAAACTGGGATTGAAATCTATGAAGAAGGCTCAAGTATTACTGCAATAGGCGGAGAAAATTTAAAAGCGATTCGAATACGAACTGGAATGTATCCACAGTTTCCAACCGACTTGCAGCAACCTTTTACAAGTTTGTTATTGAATGCAAATGGAAGAAGTATAATTACTGAAAAAGTATACCCACATCGCTACAGTCATATTCAACAGTTATTGCAAATGGGTGCTAATATAAAAACACGTCAAGGAACTGCTTTCATACAAGGTAAAAGTAAGCTTTCCGGAAGTTTAGTAAAAGCAACCGATGTAAGAGCTGGAATTTGTCTTATTATGGCAGGGATGATAGCAGAAGGAACGACCATTATTACTGGATTAAACCATATAGAAAGAGGTTATGAAAACATTGTTTCACTTTATCAATCGTTAGGTGCTAACATTGAGTTCTATGAGGGCAAATACCTTTTTGATAAAAGACTGGAACAATTAAGTGATCTCGGACAGTAATATTAATTATCGAAAGAGGGCCAACAACTTTAACGGGTTCCATTCTGGGGATGCAATATGTTAAATCGTAATAGATAAAATGAAGCATTTTACAAAAAAACTATATTATAATCACCAAAAGAGAATAGAGCTTGGAAATCCAAGCTCTTTTTAAGGTTCGTAATATTTTTCTTCTTTCACTAAAGCACCCTGATCTTACTAATCACTTATGGTTATCCATTGAAGTTTGCACTGTATAAATACCCCAAGAACATAAATATAAAGAAACTGAGAGTCATAATTACATTAGAAATAATACCAAACTTACTTTTCCCAAATACTCCAAATACGATGCCAATGGGGTTAATAATAAATGTCAGCATCCAATAACCATATCCGTAATCCAATATAAAGTTAGGCAACCATACGATTATACCTAAAAGAAAACAAATAATGGACAACATAACCCATCGCTTATGTATTTTCACATTATACCCCCATCTTAACTTTAAATAATATTGTGCCATTGTTTTAGGATCAATATTTCACAAGTATCCGCCTTTATTCCAACATTAGTGAATTGGAGTATGAATTATAGTGGATGCACTTCCATTAAACGGAAGCCTTATAAAAACATATCCCTTCCTTCATTTATTAGTTATCCACCTTTATGAACTCATCTTTCAAGACACCCATTAAGATAGAGTCGTGGTATTGTCCGTTATAAAAGAGTTCATCCCTGATGATTCCTTCTTGTTTGAAGCCTAATTTTTCATAAGCTTTGATTCCTCGTTTATTAAAAGAAAATACATCCAGACCGATTCGGTGTAAGTTATAGATTTCAAATCCAAATTCGATAAGCAAGGACAGTGCTTCAGTACCGTAACCGTTCCCCCAATAATCCTTTTCAAAAATGGATATTCGAACGATCGCATTACGGTTAATATGATTAATATCTAGCATTGCCATCTCACCAATTGGTTGATCGTTTTTCTGCAGGCAAATAATAAGATCTATCCTACCGCTATCTTCTACTGCATTTTCGAACCAGTTTTGTAGCCCTGAACGGCTAAAAACTGCTTGTGTACCTGTTAATCTTCTTCCTTCATTTTCCCAAAGTGCCTTGTGGTAAAACCAATCTAAATCTTCCTTTTCAATAGGTCTTACATAAACTCTTTTTCCTTCTAAAAACTTTATTGGGTCATGTGTATTATTCATATTTAAATCTCCTAACTTAAACGTGATACGATTGATGGTCCGATAATCGGTTGATATGTAACTGCTCTACTTCTGGAATAAGATCTAAATCTTCCATATTCACCCCTTACTTCCAAACCTCATCTAGCTTATCTGCATAAAAGTCGATTGCCTTTTTATAATTCAAAATATCTTCGTTAGATGTTGTTTCGATCAAGCATTTTAACAATAATTCCATCGATTCATTATGGTTCTTTAGATTGTATAATGTCATAGCAAAAAACACTTGGATTGCACGGTTATTCGGGAATAAATCCATGCCCTTTTGAAAGGTATGTTTAGATTTCTCATATTCACCCAAGGTTCTATAAGTACTTCCTAATCCTATTAATGCTCCTTCTAAATCACGGTTATCTAACCCTAAACGAATAGCTTTTTCATAGAAAGGAACCGCTTTTAATTCTTCTCCCAATATATCAAAGCTCCAGGCACATTGATAATTTAAGTGGGCATCATTTTGAAACTCAGCTACTAATTGCAAAAGTAACTCATTGGATTTTTTATAATTACCCTCTTTCCGTAATGATATTGCTTCTTCGAGATTCATTATTTTCCCCTCCCTATTAATTATGAATCAAAACTCCGTAGCCTCGGGACTTAAATTCCTTACTTTTTCCAGATACTCTCTCATTTTCATTTCATATTCCAGTGGATAGTCAAAATCTAGATCATCAGCTACCATTTGACTTAATCTACGAAATAATGTACACGTCTTAAATAATGCGTCCCAATTCTCTTCTAAGTCCGATCCTACATAAGTGGATACTAGCTCCTGCCACGTTTCCTTGTCCAAGTATCGCTTAAACCATCTGCCACATTTATTCGGATTAATTTTCCAATCGTATTGTACCCCCAAATACCACTCAATCACTTTTTGCAAATAGTTAAATCGGATTATATTATCTAGCATAAATTTAACGAAATACAATTCCTCACGCCACAAGCTATTTGCTACATATGCCGTATCCCCCCAAAAGCTATTCATAATCTCTGCAAATTCTTCTTCTGTTGGTTTTTGCGTTACATACGCCTCATAGGAAGGTTGCTTGATATCTTTTGTAATACTATCCCTTATCCAGTAGGACTTTATAACCGTTATCATACTCCGGCGGTAATTCGCTAGTATTTGTTATTTTTTTAAAAGAAGCAATCGTTGAAATCTGGAAATCAATTTTTGTCCCATCTTCGTAAAGAACTAGTCGAGTTATCCAGTTGTTATTTTTAGTAGTCTTCAGTGGCACTCGCTTGATAACTATACCGAATTGATCTAACCAGCTATCACTTGCTAAAAAAGGAAGCAAATCCGTTACGAAAAGTTCAAAATCATAATCTGTAAATAGGTCTGTAAAAGCATGCGGGTTAGCACGTGAACTAGTTAGAAGAATACTTCGGATATTTTCATTGTTACGAGCCCAACTAAGTAACTCTTCAAACATTTTATTTTCTTTCTTCATCTTATCACCTCAAAGATTTTGCTAATTCATCCAATTTGTTAACGGTTCTCCAATTACGTATCGTAGCTTGTACATGTAACTTCTTAAGCTGGATGGTGAGTTTTGAATTTCTATGTTTATATATTTTTTAAAGCAAATGTCAACTTAATTATTGCTCATTCAATTTATTTTCTATTTTCAAATAAATAGAAATGATGTATTCATTTTAGCATATATACCCCGTAATCAGTCATCCTATATAAAGTTTTTCTCCACTCTAGAACATTGCGATATTTACGTGTATTGACTTTTCCGTATTATCCAATCATAAGGCAAGGAGGTGATGTAATGACTAACGATCGAGACTATGGAGAGCAGGACCCACATTTTGACGGAGTCCGAGAAGGAATTATTGCAGATTCACAAGGCAAAACAATCGGAGTACGAGCCGACACCAAAAAAAACCCAAAAAATCCATACAACATAACCCTTAAAAATGACAAAAAATAACAGGTGCCTGTCACTGTCAAAATTCGACAAGTGACAGGCACCTAAATATGATATAGTTGAAGTAGCCATCGCAAAAGATAGGGGGAGAATTCATTGCATTTTATTATTAGGCTTGGTTTGAATTTAATTCGGATGAGGAACCTTACGCTATTTCTTTCTACTATAATATTTGTCATCCTTTGTACTTTAGTGATTTATTTTCTTGAACCAAGCAACTTTGAAAATCTATTAAATTCATTTTATTTCGTTATGACGACGTTCACGACAGTTGGATACGGTGATTATTCGCCAGTTACCGATGCAGGTAAACTTTTTTCCATTGTCATGTATTTAATTGGAATTGGGCTTTTAGGTATCGTTATCGGTAAAATAATCGATGTCTTTTCAATTTTCAGAAGGAAAAGGGAGGAAGGAAAAATGGACTACACGAAAGAAAACCATATTATTATCATCGGCTGGGGAAGAAAGACTGATTCAGCAATTAAAGAATTGCTAAAGTCGAACCAAACAATAGAAATTGTATTAATTGACTCATTGCCAAAATCACCTGTAGATGTCTCTAATAATCGTGTTCATTACATCCAAGGAAGTTCCACGGAAGAAGGAACATTCGAAAAAGCCAATATTTCTAAAGCAAAGTCCGTAATCATTTTCTCAGATGATTCCATTCAGGATCCTTCTTTACGTGATGCTAAAACATTAACTGTTGCGATCGTGGTAGAGAGATTAGCACCAGAAGTACATACTACAGTTGAGATTTTAGACGAAGATCACATTTCAAACTTTTCCCATGTAAAGGTGGATGAATTTATATTATCACAAGAAACAATATCTAGCTTGGCTGTTCGTTCTGCAATGTACCAAGGTGTTAGCAAAGTCTACTCACAGTTAATAAGTAGACAACATGGAGACGACCTGTTTAAGGTTTCCAATAATAAGTGGGAAACCTATAAAGACGCCTTTGAAGAGTTATTAGCTCAAGGGGCTACCTTAATAGCTGATCGGGACCACCTGGACATCAATCGTAGACTAAACGACAAAATCCCAGCAAACGCCGAACTCTACATCATCTGTGACAAAGAAACTTATCAAAAAATAGACAAATAGGTGCCAGGCACTTGTCAATAATTGACAAGTGCCTGGCACCTATAATTATTTTCCAGCCTTCCATATTGTCCAGCGGTCTTTTTCTATAATATTTTGGTCATTGGTAAGCGCTTTATTGATATATTTAATGAGTAAGTTTAATTCATGATTGTCTAACTCATGTAAAATGCTTCTTCCAGTTCTTGCACGTAAATCTTGAAGTAACTGTTCTTTGGTTTCGTATATCTGTCGCGTTTCCCATAGTTTTACTTCTTCAACTTTGGTAAACCCAACTTGCAGCAGTGTCTCTTTCACTTGTTCACTCGTATATCTCCGAGCCGTTTCCTTCGTTAAAAGTCTTGGAAATAGCTCAAAAAAGTAACCTCTTATGTGTGTTTGATCTCCCTGTAACATACAATCTTCTGGAGTCCGATCCTGAACAACAATATATCCATTTTCTCTTAATAGCCTATAAGCCTCCGTAAAACATTGGTGCAAATCAGAAATATGGTGGATCAATGCTCTTTCAAGAACGAGATCATATTTCTCACTTTTCAATCCAGTTTCAAGTGCTGTACCATTATGAAACGATATATTCCTATGCTCCTTGCAATTTTCCTTCGCTCCCTCCAACATAGCAGAAGAAAAATCTACACCTGTAACGGACTTAACTCCCATATCTGAAAGTGCTTTAGCATATATTCCGCCTCCACAACCAATATCTACAGCTTTGGAAATTGTGTTAATTTGAAGTAGTGAATCTATGGTGTCAGTCCATGATTTATTAGCTTTTCGAGTAGAATAAGCAGTGCGATTTTTATCATTATGAAAATCCATTCCCACTTTACATCCCCTCTTTTCTAGTTAATCAATTTCTGCAAACAGTCCAACTCCCACAGGGTCAACATCATCCCTACGATCCTCGATTTGAAAACGAACAGCTTCTAATAAGGTAGTTTCCGCATCCTTAAATAACATTGCAAAGTTTTCACTTTCCAATTTAATTTCCGATTTTTTTTCCTGCGTAATTTCCCATCCAAATAGCTCTGCTAATCCTTTAGGATGACTTGTCTTAAATGGCAATTGAATTTTCATTGCATCAATAAATGGATACGAATCTTCCGTCACGGCATCATTTCTTTGTTGCAATTCTATTCTGAATTTCCATGGCGTAGAAATAAATGTCCTTCTTTCCCCTTCACTAACAAGTAAACCATGAACTACTGCCCTTTTCACGATTTCCATATACTCGAGACTATCTACAAGAAATCCGATGTGATCAAACCTATCAGTTTTTCCGTTCCCAAAAGTAACATTGATTTGACCTTTTCGCATCTCTATAATACGAAAAAAAATCGTTTCTTCTCTAAAATCTTCCCAGGTTAATGGAGAATTAAATGTCTGCATTTCTCCTTTATATCTACCAACTCGCTGACTTACTTCAAAACCTCTATTAGCATAAAAATTTTCCAATTCTTCTACTTTATTTGTCCACCAATGGTAGTGAAATAGTTGCATAGAATCACTTCCTATTCAAATGTTCTTCACTTCAATCTTCCCTTGATCATTGATGATAATTTGTTGTTCGTTATCTACATATATGGTAAGCGGATATATCTTGGAATAAGTGTTGGAAAAAAACCACCGACGATTCTCTGGAGTTAAGAGTAAAAATGCTCCCCCATCTCGATCGCCCAAAAAATTTAACCCATCCGATATGAGTTGTTCATTATCCCTGACAGGAATTCTATGCTCTACAAGTGACTTGCCAACCGGTATAACTTCATTCGTCGTGATACTTATTTCCCCTATATTTAACAAATTTTTAATGGAAAAGCTTTCCGAATCTGTTGCTTGTGGTGAAGATTTTCTAGCAATAAGCTCCACGATATTACCTGAAGGGTCATGGAAATAAATAGAATGAGCATCGATAAACTGAAAATAGACCTCATCTTCTCCATTCTCTTCATCTAAAGCTACCTTACTCTTAGTCCATTCCTTTGCTTGCTTAAATACATTCGGTGGAATATTAAAGGCGAAATGATAAAATGGGGCGTGCATATCTTTACTTTCAATAATCTCAAGAACACTATTCCCAATTTCAATTGCAAATCGATCCTCTACATCCCGTAAAATAGTAAAACCAAACCTATTCACATAGAAATCCTTCAACACGGATAAATCATTGCAATATAATATTACTTTATTAATTTGCATGAAATTCCTCCCCTCATAAAAATATTACCAACAAAAACCAATTATTAAAAATACAACATAATTATCATTATGTATAACCAATAATTATAAGGCGCCTGTCACTTGTCAATTTTTGACAAGTGACAGGCGCCTTTTTTAAAATGTATTATATACATTTTCACATTCTTCTGCTGTTGGTTCATAAAAGCAATGTAATTTAAATCTCCCAACAAGTGGCTGATCATACCATGTAGGAGGACAGTCTCCTGGTGGTCTGAAATACCATAAGCTAAATTTGGCCGGCCATTGTCTTTCCCCTTTCACTACCCGACGTGCTAACCGCCTTTCTTTTTCTCTTGCTCCTTGATAAAAGTATCCTTTTTGAATAGCTTCAAATGCATGAGGTTGATAAATCATTTCAGGAATTGTTCTTAAGCCCTCGAAATCAGAACAGTTTGCTCTAATTCGGTTAATTCCAACATTCCCTACTAACAACATTCCTTGGACTCCCTCGCCCTCTGCTTCAGCTCTTAGTAAACGTGCCAAAAGATTAATATCAGCTTCCGTAGCCTTTACTACAGCCATCAAGTCACCCCCAATGTCATATCTTTACTAGTATATTTATCACAACCAAGAACGTGCTGATCTCCAATGTCGGTGCCTGTCACCCGTCGGTTATTGTTGTATTTTGTCGAATTACTGACAGATACCTCTTCTGGATGTATAATAAAAGTGAATATTTGGAGGAGAGTGATACAAATGGCAAAATCTAATGCGCAAAAGAAACGTCAGAAGTTAATTCAAGAAGGCAGATTAAACCC
Source organism: Ornithinibacillus salinisoli (assembly GCF_042684965.1). Lineage (NCBI taxonomy): Bacteria > Bacillati > Bacillota > Bacilli > Caryophanales > Bacillaceae > Ornithinibacillus > Ornithinibacillus salinisoli. Next base: position 74,904 of record NZ_JBHUMI010000020.1, on the reverse strand, counting down.
TGAAATTAATCGCAGTCCATTCACACAATTGGATCTACGAACTCGAAAAACAAAAAATAAGAAAGATCATTTATATCGTACAAAACATAAAAAGAATCGTCGACCACAGTCATGGGAAAACGATTCTTTTTATGTTTTAACCTCACTATAAATTTATAAAACATCTCATAACTACTAATCCAATTAATACAATCAAAAACCAATGTTACAAATTCTTATAAAATGGTTTTTCTTCCCATCCATAAATAATGCTTCCCCATTCTGTAATGAATTCTATGTAAAATAGCATTTTTGAAGATGCTTTACGGTTATTATTTCCGAAGGCGATTTACATTCCCTTCTACTCACCACGACATACGGCTGCAGAACTTCAGTTGTATCTTTAACAGCTTTTTCATTCGGTGCAGAAACAATAATTCGCAAATACGTCAAACAAACGTTATAAACCTATCATCTAACTCCAGCTGATTCCAAGGAAATATCAAACTCTCCTAAAGAATGATCAATCCCCTAGGTGCCTGGCACCGACATTTTTCGACAGGTGACAGGCACCTATTTTAAAGCTTCTTCTGTAACGCGTTCCATAAATTCTTGTACGACTGCATTATTACTTTTGCTACTTGCAAGTTTGAGCATTGCTCTTCCAACAAAATTAACACCTTTGTTATGTCCCTTATAAATGAATTTTGTTTGTGTTTCACCCATTTTCAGCAATGTAAACGTAAGATTTACTTCAAATGCCTTTCCAATCACAAAACGAATTTGCTTCTTTTTTCTTTCTACTTCATCCTCATAGGCTAATGTTTCAACAATATAAGTCTCCAGTCGTTTCCCCTCGCGATATGTTTGCCTATGCTTTGCTCCAATTTCATGTTCTTCCTTTTCAATTAACTTATGGTCCTCCACCTTAGGCATAATTCTTTTAATATTTATATCCCGAAACAAATCCCATATTTTCTCAATATTTTCATCGATTGTTATTTCTTCTCTCCACTGAATCATTCTTCTTCCTCCCTCCCAGATGCTAGAAAATTATCTATCTCTTCCATTTGTAAATGAAGTTCCTCTATTTGTATTTGTATGTTCTCCTTCTTCTTGATCAACAATAATTCTAAATTTGCAAATGACTCGTCCGACATTACAGAAATCATTTCCTGAATCGTAAAACCAAACCGCCTTAACTTCGCAAGTAAAAGAGCTAAAAAATAGCTTCCATCATCGTAATATCGATACATATTCGTTGGATCAATAAAAGCAGGCTCTAATAATTTCACTTCTGCATAATAACGTAGGGTTTCTTTACTTAAACCAGTCATTTCAGCAAATTCACTAATTTTGTACATCCTTCACCTCCTATTTATATAATAAACTGTGGGGTGCACTACAGAGTCAACACGCCTTTTCATCTTTTTATATCTTATCGTAATTAATCAGTTTATTCTATATCTCATCTTTTCTTATCCCATATATTAGAGCTAGCTTCGCATTTGCATACTGAACATATGGTTTATCATACGTCATATATTTCGAATAAAAGTTTGTCACATCCAAAGTATCTAGATAAGCATCCTGTACCTTCCAAGGTATATGATGGATTCCTCCTCGATATAAAGTTCCCTTTTTAAACGTCCACAAAAAATACCGCTCTAATAACCAGTATGAAAGACTTCCCTTTTCCACCTGTGACAATTTGTCATTTCCAACGTGATAGCTTAATTTAAGCAGAGAAGATTCCCTTCTTACACTCTGAAAACTTACATGTCTATTCTGCTTCTCCAAAAACATACTTGCGAAATAATATGGGAGCCCTAGCATTCTTGCACCAATAACAGCAAACAACTTATCCACATCGATACTTAAAAAATATACGCCACGAACTCCTTTTCTTTTTACATACGTACGAACATTTAATTGTAAGCAATGATTAAGATAGAAAGGTAATCTGATTTTACGTATACGTATTTCACCGACTCGAAATGCAACAAAGGAAACCCATGCCTGCCTTTCAAATGTATCCACTTCAAGTCCTGGAGGAAGGAGTGATTGAATAACATCGGGCTTAATTGGCCAGTGGATAAAAAGTAGATGCTCCCATTTCTGCATCATTAACCATGGACCACTAGGAACTGGATACTCTCTATGGGTTGTACAGTGTAAAATTTCCTCAAACATCTTCTTCCTCCTTTTTACCAAATTTTCATCTTCTAGCATTATTTTATTCCCTTTTTGGACATTCTATTATTAGGTGATTAATGATGAAATCGAATGAATTGGAAAGAAAAAAATTTGATAAAGCATTGGATGACATACTCGATCTATTTAACAACTTAGAAGATGATGTTCCAATCATTAAATTTGGTGAGGATGTTATTGAGAATATAGAACTTGCTAAGAAAAAATATGGAGATGATACTGTCGATGAAAAGATAAATGCACTTGTACGTGAAATGCTTTCTTGGCTAGATCTCGAAGATGCTGATTCTGATGAACCCGAAGAAAAAAATGAAGATGATGAAAAATAATATTGCCGATTATTTACTGTTTATGATAAAATAAGAACATATATTCTAGAACATTTGTTCCTGGTGGTGAGAGAAATGAATTCATGGTTTCTACGTTCTAAAGACCAAAAAATGAAAATCATGATCTTTTATATGGATCGAAATAATCGCGTGACACAGAGAATTATACGTGTAGTGGAGATTAAAGAAGATTCCATTGTTGCTTTTTGCTTCTTCCGAAAAAAAGTTCGAACCTTTAAACTAAGTAATATCCTATCTGTTGGAGCAATAAGGAGGAGGGCAGGTGCATAACTCTATCACTAATCATCTCTCCTTTTATTAAAAATTCCTTTTCTACTTCTGCATACACTACCGTTGTTTTCAAATATGCGAATCATATGTTCATTATGTATATCCGTACTACCAACATAATAAGTTGCTTCCAGAATTCTTTTTAATATGGATAACGATATTTCATGAATTTTAGTCCCCATGCCATAACCTCTCATTTCAGGGATAACACCAAAATAAAACAATCTCCCTTCATCAAGCGTTCCTATTTCAATATGAGGAATACTTATCCCGATTACTTCCTTGTTCATCAAAAAATAATAACAGTTCTTTCTCCATTCTTTACCTAGTTCGTTTTCCAAAGAATACATGATCTGGTCGGCTGATTGCTTTTCATTTTTGTTCGCTGATCCACTTCTACAATACTCATATAATTCTCCAAACTCCTTATCCGTCATAAAACCTTCATCTAACGAATAACAATCGTATTTTTCGACAGCTACTTCCCGTAAATCTTCCAGTGTTCTCGTATACTCTACAATACTAGAAATTTTACGAAATCCATTATCTATCAACCAATTTTCATATCGTTCATCCATTAACACAGATATAAATTGTATTTCTTCCTTACTCCATTCATCTATCACGCGCTTCAATTGTTCTTGATATTGTTTGCCAGGGATATCATCTCTTTCTATCTGGTCAACAAGCCAATATTCCTTTTTACCTTTAATTATATTAAAGAACTTCATATATACCCGCCTTTGCCAAAAAACTCGAATACCCGTTTTTTGTTTATTCCCATCACCTTTGGTAACAATAACCACATAATCATTATATAGAAGGAGAGAGAAAATGACACTTTCCGATAACTTTCGTATCGAAAAAGACACACTAGGAACTATTAAAGTTCCTAAAAATGCTTATTACGGAGCTCAAACGCAACGTGCGATAGAAAATTTTCAAATTAGTGGGAAGAGAATGCCTCGCTCTATTATTCGGGCACAAGGAATTGTAAAAGCTGCAGCTGCCACAACAAATATGGATTTAGAATTATTACCACATTCGATTGGGGATGCTATTATACAAGCTTCTAAGGAAGTGATCAATGGAAAATGGGATGATCAATTTGTCGTAGATATATATCAAGCAGGTGCAGGTACTTCCCAAAACATGAACACGAATGAAGTGGTTGCCAACCGAGCTACCGAATTATTAGATCCTAGTTTAGATCTCGGAAGAATCCATCCCAATGATCACGTAAACATGAATCAATCTACAAACGACACGTTCCATGCATCCATGCAAATTGCAGCAATGGAAAATCTCGTACATAAACTCTTACCCGCATTACGAATCTTATACAAAGAACTTGATAAGAAAGCGACGGAATTCATGCCCATTGTAAAAGCTGGTCGCACCCATTTGCATGATGCGGTACCGATGCGGCTAGGACAAGAATTTGCTGGTTATGCTGAAACAATTCAATCACTTATCCAACAATTGGAACACTCTTCGGATAAATTATACGAAATTGGTTTAGGCGGAACTGCCATCGGAACAAAAGCTAATACACATCCTGATTACCCATTAAAAGTAATTACAGAAGTTTGTAACCAAACAAGTCTACCTTTTCGACAACCAAATAACATCTTTGAGTTCATGCAAAATACTGGTGCACCAATACGAGTAATGACGACATTAAAGGAGTTATCAGTCCACCTTATCAAAATTACAAGTGATCTGCGCCTACTCGCATCAGGGCCTCGCACTGGGTTAGCAGAAATCACATTGCCATCCGTTCAGCCTGGTTCAACAATCATGCCTGGTAAGGTTAATCCAGCCATATTAGAAATGACTCATATGGTTTGCTGCCAGGTGATCGGGTTTGAAGCTGCTGTATCAACTGCTGGAACAGCAAGTCAGTTAGAAATCAATGTCATGATGCCAATGATTGCTTATACCTTAATTGAATCCATCGATATCATGTATAATGCTGTTTCCACACTCACAACAAAATGTATCATCGGAATTCAAGGAAACGAAAAAATATGTAAGCAGAGGATGGAATCCAGCCTCGCCCTTGTTACTGCCCTCAGCCCAATCATGGGATATGATCGCGCATCCCAAATTGGCAAGGAAGCAGACGATAAAGACATAACCATCAAAGAAGTCCTAAAACAAAAAAACTTACTCACACCAGAAATCGAAAAAGCAATGGAACCAAAAGGATTGATCTAACAGAGTGCCTAGCATCGTTCCGACAGACTGAGATCCCATCTAAAATTTAGATGGGATCTCATCTTTTAAGACCATATTATTTCTTCTATGCAAAATGAATAACCCAAAACCAAGAAAGATTATTACTTCACCGATTAATAGTATTTCGTACATACTTTAGTGCCTGGCACCGACAAATTTCGACAGGTGACAGGCACCCTTCCATGTAATATGGTCGAAATATATGTTAAACAACATCCTCTAGCTTCCTTCAAAACCAAATGATGGTAAATTTTAATTAATGGATTATTTTACCACCATTGAAATTGAGCTTTGATATATCTAGGGTTCATAGATTCATAGTTAGGAAGGAAATATTTGGGTACTGAAAAACTATATTACATCTAGTAATCTCTTAGTTGAGCAATAAATAACTAGGAGGTTATGACATTGAATAAACTAAAAAAACTCTTATTAATTTCAACTTTATCTTTAAGCGTACTGGCACTTCCTACAGGTGCTGATGCAGCTTCATATAACGTACAAAAAGGTGATTCTTTCTGGTCAATCGCCAATAAATCAGGTGTTTCTGTATTAAATCTACAAAGTGCAAATAATCGTTCAAGTAGTCTATTATTTGCTGGTGAAACTATTAACATTCCAAATGTTTCTATAACTCAGGCAGAAAAAGAACTTATGGCAAAATTAATTCATGCGGAAGCAAAAGGTGAACCTTATGCAGGTAAAGTAGCAGTTGGAACTGTCATTCTTAATCGTGTAGATCATGAAGATTTTCCGAACTCAATTAATAATGTTATCTACGAACGTTCTGGAGGACATTATGCATTTTCACCTGTTCAAGATGGAGCAATCAACGGCGGTTATACGGATGAAGACATGAAAGCAGTAAACGAAGCTATTGCATTCCGTGGACAAGGAAAAGGATCTATCTACTTCTACAATCCAAATACGGCACAAAGCAATTGGATCACAACAAGAGACGAAACAATCACAATCGGAAATCACGTATTCGCAAAATAAAAAACGAGGTGCCTGTCACTGTCAAATTTCGACAAGTGACAGGCACCTTCAATTTTTTTCCAGGTGCCAGGCACCAAGCAAGTATCATTTAATGAATTTGATAGCTAGAGGAATTCGATATCTTTCTCCTTGATAAGCTTTGATAAGTGCAATGATTGTTAGGATAAATGCCAGAATCGCAAGAACAATAAGTAATACAAAGCCAATTAATACAAGTACCAATATACCACTTACGAACGTATATATAGTAAAAGAAATAAGAAAGTTGAAGTATTCTTTACCATGATAATCAACAAATTCAGATTCATCTCGTTTTAACAACCATATTATTAATGGCCCTAAAACAGGAAAGAATATACTAACTAGGTAAATAAGCATCGCAAATAAGCGTTCATCATTCGTCGTCATATAATTCACCTCTTTCTCCTATGTAGATACTATTACATATTATACATGAATTTCAACGAATAGAATGAAAAAATCATAGGAAAATACGAGTTTCCAGTAACCAAAAAGAGAATCCAATATGCAATAGAACGGATTCTCTTTATTTTGGCTATTAGATTGTCTCTTTACCTTCTACTCCGTTTATTGAGTAGCTAACCTTAATATCTGCACTTAAAGAATGTGATACCGAACAGTATTTATCTTTAGATAACTGAATAGCACGTACGACTTTGTCTTCCGGTAATTCTCCGTCCAGTGCATAATGAATGTTAATTGTCGTGAATTTTTTCGGATGATCATCCGCACGATCTCCATGTACATCCATTTGAAAAGCAGTAGGCTCTAATCGCATTTTGTTCAATATCGAAATAATATCTATACCTGTACAACCAGCTACTGCACTCATTAATAATTCCGTTGGTCTTGCTCCTGTATTCTCTCCACCTACCTGTTCAGATGCATCCATCTTTATTTCATGTCCGGAAGGTGTGGTACTTGAAAATGCCATTTTATCGTTCCATTTTACAGTAAAGTCCATAATGTAACCATCTCCTATAAGAATTTTTCCATCTTACTATATATTTTCTCGTTATCTCTCCATTATGACAAGAAAAACAACTTCCCTATATTCTCGGCCTATTTTAAGTAAGGTAAGATTGTATCAAGTGTTTCCTGAAGTTTAGATGCATGTTGCGTATACATTTGCTTCGCTACTGGATTATCGGTTTGCAGAGAAAAGCTTTCTAAATCTGCCTGCGCTTTTTTTAGTGCACTAGCCACCATCGGCTTTTGCTCTGTAACATATTGTTTCTTCATTTCATTATAAAAATCAACATAAATTTCTCCATTTGAATCTATTTGAGCTAAAAATACATCTTTTATATCAGCTGCACCTTGTTTTTGTATTTCCCTTAACAACCAATCATTCGAATACCCCAACTTCGATAAACTTTCTTTTAAAGGCTGACCATCCATAATCAATATAGTTGGCCCGTCCTCTTTTTCAACCGTAATACCTAAGGTTTTCGGTGTCACTGGTTGTACATTTGATTTTTTCATTACACTTAATTTTCCATTGGTTTCTAAAACCGCCATTTCTACTTCGGAAACTTTAAAAATATCTTTCTCCCGTAACAGCAACATAAGCTCATTGATCGACATTTGGCTTTTTTTCATCGCTTTTTCTAAGACTTCCCCATTTTTGATTAATATTGTTGCTTTACCATCTGTAATTTTTGAAAAAACTCTTGACTTCAACCCAAAATAAGCTACAACTACAGGAAATATCCCCCAAATGAATAGAGCCGCTAAACCATTTATTATTTTTATATTCTGATCGACTGACATTGTTGCGGCAATGGAACCAATTGTTATTCCAACACAGTAATCGAAAAAAGTAAGCTGTGAAATTTGCTTCTTGCCCATAATACGCGCCATTACTAATAACAAAACAAATGCCCCTATCGATCGGATAAATATTAATACAAATTCCGGCACAACTTTCACCTCTAAACATCAACATATGATAGCTTCTTTTATTATTGGACAACATAACAAGAACCATTCAGCTAATTGGATGCCTTAATGTGGTACGGGAAATTCTGTTGCTTATATGTCTTTTCATAATATCAGGCTGTACATACAGGTCCTTATATGGAAAATCAAATTATTTAGAAGATATTTTTTTGCGCCTACATCTAAACTGTATACAAGAGGGTTCAACATGAAGGAAACCATTATTAATTCAATAAAACAAATCGAATTTTTGCATGAAATAAAAATTTTGTATGTATGTGAGGCTGGCAGTCGTGCTTGGGGAATAGCTTCTGAAGAGAGTGACTATGATATTCGCTTTATTTACATCCATCCAGCTGAACATTATCTAAGCATAGATCCAGTTGGCATAGGGAGAAAGCATGATGTAATTGAGAAAAAAATAGATGAGAAACTGGACATTACAGGCTGGGAGCTATCGAAAACACTACGATTGTATCGAAATTCCAATCCCTCATTACTCGAATGGCTACATTCATCCATCATCTACTATCAAAGCTTTTCAACTATCGATAAAATGCGGAAGATGCACGCTTCTGTCTTTGTTCCGAAAACATGTATACTGCACTACATGAATATGGCAAAAGCAAATTTCAAAAAAATCAGAGCGGGGCACCATGTTCATGTTAAAAATTATATTAATGTCATTCGACCGATTCTTGCTACACGGTGGATTTCTGTCTATCAAACCTTTCCTCCAGTCGACTTGTATTTTCTTGTAAAATGTTTACTTCCTGAAGGGGAACTAAAAGATAGTATCATGAAGATGATAGATGAAAAATCTGCAGGAAAAGAATATGCTGAACATGTCGAGGCAGCGGCTATCCAATTATTTATACAAAAGGAAATCGATAAAACCTTTACTTCCGAGAAAATAATTCCTCCAAAAATAACAGATCCTACGGAGGAATTAAATAAACTCTTTCGAATGACTTTAAAAGAAGTATGGGAATTGTATGATTTTGAATGAAAATAATCAACCTCATCTAATTTAAACAAGTTTTAAGACTCTTATTCCTCATCTCTATATAGTTACAAGTAAGGTTTTATGTTAGAATATCCTTCTAAAAATTGGACATTCTATTCATGAAATATATAATAAGGAGTTTTTTTAAATGGAAACTGAGCACAATATCCCTCTAACTTCTGCAGAACTGGCAACATTATGGTCAACATATTTGCTCGACTCGATGTCAATTTGTATGTTTACTCATTTTATTGAAAAAGTAAATGATAAGGAAATAAAACCAATCCTAGAAAAGGCAGATAGATTATCTCATAGTCATATTAAAATCATTGAAAAGATATTCTATAATGAAGGAATACCAATTCCTAAAGGTTTTAATAAAGAAGATGTTAATCCGAATGCCCCTCGGTTGTTTCAAGATTCATTTTTCTTAAATTATATAAAACACATGACCAAAGGGGGATTATCTACTTATGGCGCAATACTTCCAAACATGGTTCGAAAGGACATTAGAGAGTTTTTTTCTAGCTCGCTTGTATCTACAACGGAATTATATAATGAAGCAACATCCCTACTTTTATCGAAAGGAATTGAGATTCGTCCCCCATATATCCCATACCCTAAAGACATCGATTTTGTGAAAAGTCAAAGCTTTCTAGCAGGGTGGTTTGGGGAGCAACGCCCACTTACGGGTCATGAGATAATGAATCTATATGCCAATGTGCAGACAAACAAGATAGGTGAAGCAATCTCATTAGGTTTTGCACAAGTTGCAAAATCAAAAGAAGTGCGTGCATACATGCAACGAGGAAAAGAAATTGCAAAGAAACATACAGATGTTTTTGCTAATTACTTACGACAATACGACCTCCCTGTTCCAATGACGTGGGATCATGAAGTAACCGAATTAACAGAGTCACCATTTTCAGATAAGCTAATGATGTTTCAAATTAGCATTCTAAGTGCAAACGGAATAGGGAATTATGGATTTTCTATCGGAACAAGTCAACGGAAAGATTTAACAACAAATTATGCAAGACTCACGGCAGAAGTTGGGTTATTTGCTGAAGACGGAATGAATATCATGATTGACAATGGATGGATAGAACGCCCACCTCATGCCTCTGATCGTGGATCGTTAATCAAGCATAAGAAAAATTAATGGTTTGAACAAATGCATGTTTAATTCAATGCTATTTTTCTCATTTCCTTGATTTTGTTTTTGTTTTCATTAAAGTAGAACAAGGAATATAATTGAATATGGAAGTATTTCGCAATGAGGAGGATTTTACGTGCAAAAGCTACTATTCGAGGATGCATGGGATCGAACGATTTCTGATGGAGACCGTAAATGGATTCAGCATGTATTTGAAAATACGAAGTTACCATTAGACCAGGTTCTTTTTACATCATTACGTCAAGCAATTAATCATAGAGGAGATTTATTAGTCAGTGTAATTGTTCACAATACCAAGAATACAGAGATAGCCCCTGTACAACAGCATTTTTCCTATGTCGTAGATCATAAACTAATAGCAGAACATACTTTTTCAATCCCAACAATTAAATCTAAAACAAGCATGCCCTGGACATTCATATTCCCAAAAGGAAGCTACAAAGAAAACGAAGAACTATTAGGCGGAGAAATAGAACGAAAATGAGTGCCTGTCACCTCCCGAATTATGTCGAAATTCGTTGGTGGCTTATTCTACTTTTATTCCTTCCATTTCTAATCTCTTATAAATTTGGTTTTTAAGTGGTAGGATAAGGCCATTTTCAGTTATTTTTATTTGATTTCCATCACTAAAATAAAATACATAATCTGAATATCCTTCTTCAATAGGAATTTGATTATAAACAGTACTTTCAATTTCATCCCAACCATACGTATGCTTCTCCGTGTGAATATGGGTCTGAAAAGAAATCGAATCTGTTGCTAAAGACGTAAAAGGTTTTGCTGCCAGGGTAAAAGTTACTCCACTTAATATGACACAAACAATACTTATCAAAATTGAGGATTTACTTATGTTTAGTAGAAACGGAAATAATGCTGCTAGAAATAACAATACGAGACCTATTCCGTAGATAAGGTAACTAACCCCAGGTACAATTACTAACCAACTACCAGTAGTGTTATGAACACTATTGGCAACAAATGAAGGGATCAGCAGTAGTAATATCGGTCCAATAAACAAGATGCTAATTGAAATAGCCATAAAAATATGTCGAACTGTATAGGATTGATACATAAATCCTCCCCCTTTGGAATCATCTTTTTTAATTCTACGAATAATAAGTAGGGAAAGTTTCATATTTTTCAAAATCCGACTAATAACAACGATAAATAATGAAGTCCCATTGTTACAATACTACAATGGGACTTCGCTTTCATTCATCCAGTTCAATTACACTTGATATTTCAATTTCATTCATTGCCTGAGAAGCTAAATGATCTGCTTCACGATTTTTCTTTCGTGAAATAAGCTCATATTCAGGTTGAATTCCCAGTTCCTCTAGCTTAGCTTCGATTCGATCCGCCCAATTGGATAACTGTTCTTCATATGCTGGCCATTCACCATTTAATTGATTGATTACTACCTGTGAATCACCGATAAATGTAACTGGCAAATGATGTACACCTAATAATTCTATCTCTTGTAAACCAAAATAAAATGCAGCATATTCTGCCTCATTATTCGTATCAAGTTCTTCAACTAAAGCATTTTTTCGTAAACGTAACGATTTTCCATTTTGTTCATAATAAATAGCGCAGCCCAATCCAGACCGTTTAGTTTTCAAATCAAAACCACCATCGAAATAAATTTTCACATCATGTGGTTCTGTTTGAATTTCCTCCAAATGCTTCTTTAACTCCTTTAGTGACCAGATATTTTCAAGATGATCAGTAAAGGATATTTTCTTTAAACGCCCTGACTTTTCTAAGTCTTGAGCAATTAATAGTGCCTTACTTGCCCTCATTTCATCTGATGTAAAACTAGCTTCCGTTCCTTTCGGGGTTCGATAGGTCAATTCAATCCTTATATTCATGGGTAATGCTCATCCTTCATCGTGTGAATTTTTACATCTGTACTATTTCATTTTCACCAAGTTTTATCTCATTAAACAAAAAAAGAAAACCCGTATCAAATAGAATGACACGAGTTCTTCATCAAATTATGACTACATTCCATCTACTGCAGCGTCCATTACCTCTTGAGGTACTGTGATTGGTGAAGTTGAATTGATATTTTTATAATCTGTATCAATTTGTTGCACAATACTAATTTCTTCTCCTTCAACATTCATCTTCATAGACATATCCATATTGTAGTGTCTTAAATCATAAGTCTTCTTATCAAGAACCATTTCCACATTCAAATAGTCTATCTCCATGTTCTCTAATACTTCACTAATTGTACCATCTAGTTGAGCTGTAAGTTCTTCCGGCATATATTCATGAATCATTTCTTCTGTAAATTCTTTAAAACCTTCACTATCTGCTGAAAGTTTATAAATATATTCACTATCCGTTTCCTCAAAATCTAGGTCATCCACATATTGCTCTAACATTTCAAACTGTGCACTTACATCAAGCTGCTGGCTAGTTGCCGAATCCATTAGTTCACTAGGAACCATCGACGTATCCATTTTCACCCATTGTCCCATCATCGATTCATATACATACATTTCATTATCGACTAAGTAGATTTCCGTATCCATATCCATTGGAAACATATTATCCATACTGTCACCTTGCATCGTCACGGAAACATTACCTTTCTGATACATTGCAACTGGATCGACAGTCATGGAACCATTCATTTCACTTTCCATTACCATTTCCGTGTTATCCGGTAAAACCATTTCTTGATTCATTGTTATCACAAATTCTGCACTCTCCATTTTATCAGCTGATTCCATGGCATTCTTATAAACCTCTTGTGCCCCTTCACCACCGCACGCAACAAGACCTGTTGCAAGCATTACCATCATAATAGTTATCATCCACTTCTTCATAAAAACACATCCCCATTGATTGATATATTATTTATTTACGTATGTATTCTATATAAAGTTTCATCGTTTTGTGAATTAACTTTTCCATGCAAAAGCTCCCATTACCGCAGCCATCATCCAAGAAAGTGAACTAAAATTGTCAGTTCACTCCTTCATGAAAGCTCTCCTTCAACCAAATTGCCAAATAATTATGGGCATACACATCATTTGGATACTCGATAAACCCTGTATCACCCTCTTCAACTAGAAATTGCAGGAATTCATTTAACGCACCCATGTATTCCCCATATAGAAATTCAAAACTAATTGTTTCTTTTGGCATTACATCTTGTTCACACACTTTGGGATCGGTGTAATTCATATATGTTCTGCAAGGTATTGGTCGAATTTCGTAGGCCATACATTTATTTGTATCTGTGTTTAACAGAGGGCATGGCACGAGACTCTTACGATATTTATATTTAAAGTTTTCATCTTCTTCAAAATTAATAGCGGTGATTTGATCCAGTTTTTCTCCATATTTTTCGTAATATCTGGATAAATGCTGTTGTATTTTACGTTTTCTTTCAGCAGGAAAATTAGCTATAGATTTTTGCATTAATTTCGCTTCCATCTCATTAATAATAATAGGGAAGTAACAACAAAATGCACAGCCCATTCTACAGGTTGCCTGCATATCAACGGACTCTTCCATACTAGTAATCTCATCACTTACTTGCTGAAGCAACTCCGAAAAGCTAGCGACTAATTTTTGTTCAATTGTTGTTTTTTCGTTTGCCCACTTTTCTACAATGTGATAAAATTTCTCCTCATCTATCTCATAAACATCCTGTAGTTTTTCACACTTTTCTTGTATCTCCTCAAAAGTAAGATAATTTACCAAGGCTTTCTACTCCCCTATCTTGCTTATAGCTGTATCTATTGTTAACTATTTATCGAAAAATGTAAATAGGAAGAGAAATCCATTCTAGAGGTTAATTAATCAATTATGGAGAACTCTGCAGCTAATACTGCCATGACATCGTGACCATCAGTACGAACTTCTTTTATAATCCGATAGTCTCCTTCAGTTAGTTCACTTATTTCAAATGATTGTTCGTATTCTTTTTCTATATCTAAATAAAGCGCAATATCTTCAAAAGCTAGTGTAAGTGGGACAATTCGCCACGTTCCATTAACCTTTTTTTCTATAGTATAATATTTATCTAGGGAAAGAATGGTCGGTCCATAATTTTTCACGATTAGTTTCGCCGTCGATTTCGTCTTATTATAGTTTTGTTTGTCTGTTTGAAGAACAACATTCATTTCCTCAGCAGGCACATAGATAAATGAAACCCTTGTGTCCTCAACCAATCCATGTTTATTAAGAATTTCAGAGCTTAGGTAGTAGGAAACATTTTCGATATCGGGAAGGTTACTCTCATAAACCAACTCCTCATCTAAAACAGTATCCACATGAATCGTCTCATCAATTATTCGTTCTTTCTCCTCCCCTTGCTCATCTAGTAATGTCAATTGAACCCGAATGTCTCGATCCATATACAAGCCTTCTTCTTCATGACCAATTAGTTTCACGATAAAATCTTCCCCAGGTTTTTGGGATCCTGACGTTAAACCATAGCCCAAATGCCCTTCCCCTTCATGAAAAAACCAATTCCCCGTCGGTTCATCATAGTCTGTTCGTTTCCATAATTCCGTATCATTAAAGAATATGGACTTGGAAATATTATTCGTTTTGTTTAACTCCTCACCAACGTGATTTTGCAGTTCCCCTTGCCCAATCGGCCAATCAGTTTCATCCTCTGCAATTTGACTACATCCAGCTAACATACAGAAAATGATACTTCCTATCCCAATCAAGTAAAGTTTTCCTGAAAATAACATGTTCATCCATTTTAACTTCATTAGCATTCACCCCGATCATCAATAGGACGGTTTGGAAAAGTATTATGTTGCAAAAAAATGCCTGCCTCCCTTTGGAGTACAGGCATTTTTCTAACGCATTCTTTTATTTTTCTTACCATC
The DNA here is from genome assembly GCF_042684965.1 of Ornithinibacillus salinisoli. Lineage (NCBI taxonomy): Bacteria > Bacillati > Bacillota > Bacilli > Caryophanales > Bacillaceae > Ornithinibacillus > Ornithinibacillus salinisoli. The sequence goes on along the minus strand of NZ_JBHUMI010000020.1, from coordinate 59,841 downwards.
TAAATTTAAATATTCACTTTCTCTAGCGAATTCAACATCTTCTTTTCCGTGTTCAGGTTCCGTATTATATTTAATCACGTTTCTCTGATTACCTTTGTCTTTATTCTTGTTTTTGTTTTCCTCAGACATGAAACCATCCTCCTAAAATAGAAAATTTAATTCCGTTCTATTATGTCCATCTGAATTATTCTTATTTGACATTGATTAAGTCGAATACATTATTTCTCATGATTCAGTCAAACTAACTCCTAAGGAGGAGGATAACATGAGCAAAGGCAAAAAGAAAAAAAACAAAAACAAAGAAGAACTAAACGAAATGAAAGGCGGCAAAGAAAGACACCGCCGCAACCGCTCCTAAACCTGTTGGTGCCTGTCACCTGTCGAATTTTGTCGGTGCCAGGCACCAAAATTATTTATTTCTTACTTTGTCCAATTCGATAAGGAATTTGTCATTTAATACTTTGATATATGTTCCTTTCATGCCTAGTGATCGGGAATCGATAACTCCGGCACTTTCAAGTTTCCTTAATGCATTTACAATTACAGAACGTGTAATTCCAACACGGTCAGCAACTTTTGAAGCTACTAGTAAGCCTTCTTTACTATCTAACTCTTCAAAAATATGATCCACTGCTTCGAGTTCACTAAATGAAAGGGAACTCATAGCCATTTGAACGACAGTACTACTACGAACTTCCTTTTCTCTTTCTTCTGCTTTTTCACGTAGGATCTCCATCCCAACAACTGTTGCTCCATATTCAGCTAGTAGTAGGTCATCGCTTTGAAAATCTTGTTCTAGCCTAGATAATATTAATGTCCCAAGTCGTTCGCCACCACCAACAATTGGCACTAGTGTCGTCAGACCATTTTTAAATAACTCTCTGTTTTCGACAGGAAATGCTGTAAACTTACTTTCAATATCAAGGTTAGCTGTTGTCTCATATATTCTAGATAGTCCTTCCGTATATTCCTCTGGAAAATGTTTTTCTTCTAACATGTTCTTCATACGGACATTATCAATTTCCTCCACAATCGCATAGCCAGGTAAATCACCTTCACTGTTTACGATAAATATGTTAGCATGGATAACTTCACGTAATGTTTCTGCAAGTTCTTTATAGTCAACTGAATCACCTGTTGTATTTTGTAAAGTCGCGTTTATTCTTCTTGCTTTCGTTAATAAATTCAAAACTTTTTCCTCCTAAAATGCTTCCGATTTTCTATATTAGACACTAATTTACACATTAGCCAAAACCAATAATAAATTAATAAACAACATACTTCAACAAAAGCCACAGAATTTACACATTTTTTTAACATTTAAGTAATAATGTATTTTTCTTCCAGGTGCCTGTCACCCGTCGAATTTTGTCGGTGCCAGGCACCTATGTATAAAACTGTTCGTTCTGTCTCATCTTAAGTTTGAGGTGACTTTATGTTAAATCGAGCGATTTCAACTGCTTTATTAGGTATAGGGACTGCACAGTTTCTGAAGGTACCTATACATTATCTGGAGACTGGAATATGGGATTGGAAGAAGCTGGCGGGATCAGGCGACATGCCAAGTTCTCACTCAGCAGCGGTCACGTCACTTACAACTTATATAGCGTTAAAGAAAGGTGTTCCCTCTATTGATTTTGGAGTCAGTAGTATCTTTAGCATGATTGTTATGTATGACGCCATGGGGATACGGTGGCAAGCTGGCCAAACAGCAATAGCTGTAAACGATATGTATGAACACTTAGAGAAGTTAGCTGATAACCACCCAGATATAAAGTACAAAAGACGTGAAAAAGAATTAAAAGAAATGCTAGGGCACATGCCGATAGAAGTAATTGGTGGTGCAGCATTAGGGATTGCCATAGGTTCTCTCAGTTACTTAATTGAAAAAAACCCAAAAAAAATCCGAAATAAAAAACAGGCTCCGACATGATAGGAGCCTACACACCCTTTGCTAATAGCCTATTTTGCTTTACTACATACCTCCTTCAATTGCCGATAAATGGATTCCAAATGTTGGCGATCTAAATCTTGAAGACAATCCCAATCAATAGTATGGATAATATAATAATGAAACGCCCATATTTTTCTTTTCATGACCTTATCACTCGTTAACGCCATTTTGTATAACACCTCTAATAAGCTATAGCAAATAGACACATCTGTTTTTCCGTAAAACAAAATCTGATAGAAGCTTTTATATAAATAATCTTCATATGATTTTGGTTGCTTCATTAAGCGTAGATCATTCTTATTATCTGTCAAAAAAGGAATCTCTCTAAATCCATTTCCTAAATCAGTCAATACGGAACCGATCCTGTTAATACAGTCGATTGCTGTATCCGGATCATTTATGGATGGTGACACCGCCTTCACTGCAATTTCAACCAATTTTTGAATGTTAAATTCTATATCCTCTAAATCAGTTCGCTCATTCCCAATAATGATAAACTTTTTCACACTATTAAAATCTTCTGAATGATAAACCGAATAAATACATAGAATTGGCAAATTCTTTGTCACATATGCACCAATTTGTTGCCTTAATTCAATAACGCAATCATTATCTTTAGCCCATTTCACCAAAGCATTCCATTCAATTTTTTGGATGTAACCAGCACTATCGGCAAGAAGATGATATTGTGACTGTTTCTTAATTCGTTTAATTTCAGCTTCATCCCAAAATGGAAACTCTCCAAAATCCTTTTTATCAAACCTATGTTTAATGACCCGTGAACTATCGAAATGTATAAATTCAATCAGGCTACTAACTTGCAGCCATTTTGCAGCATGATGAATAAAATAGATAAAAAAGGCTAAACAAACAATAGAGATGAACACCATTAAAATCGGACCGATAATTGTTTCATGCGTACCCATCAAGACAAGATTAATAAGTGCAAAAATAAAGCCAAAACAAAATACTCCCAGTACATGGTGAGTCATTTTACTTTGCATAAAATCCTGTAATGTCCTTGGTGAAAATTGGGAGGAGTACGTCGTTAGAACAACCATGATTACCGAAAAGCTAATGGTTGTCATCGTCAAAATAGCAGTTACGAGTGAAGTATATAATCCTCTTGCAATGTCATCACTTATTAGTAGAATGTCAGGTAATTGATTTTTCCGATCCGCCAACAACCATTCATCCAAGTAATGAAAAACAACTACTAAAATTAATGCGATAATACTATATAATGTTGGCGTAAACCAAAAGCTATCTCTGATTCTTAACATCCAAACTTTCGTCCGATCCACAACAAAACCACCCTTTATTACGGCTAGATAGATATCCTTATCAAAATGAATACGTATTTCAAAGTATCGGTTTTTACACAAGAGGTTATTCGCTTTCCATTAAAAAAAGCATACTAAACAAATTAGCATGCAACTTCTAATCAAATATCTCTTCGATTTTTCAACCAAGCATAAAGGAATAAACCAATCATAAGTACCGTTTGCCCTAAAAAGGCTATCGCATCCCAAAAATAAGGGTTTCCTACTGAATCAAATAAATGTGAAAACGTACGAGCATATGCATAGTAAGCTAGAGGCAAGAAATAAAATACGCATAACAAACAGGTAATTATCATTCCACTTACATAAAACAGACTATATAGACGAATGATATATTCTTCGCCTTTAAACACTTCTGTCGTAGCATCTTTTTTAATAAATGGTAACCATTTGCTTAAATAGTGCTTCCCATTCTCCATAAGATTGTAGCAACCTGTTACATTTTCGAGAATATAGTACATATCAGTTTTCATATAAAAACAACATTGATATACTGTTTTAATAAAAATATCAATGATTACAATTCCTAATATCCCCGTCAGGATTGAATTCCCACCCGAAAAAAATAGGATCAAACTAAATGCGATAAAGATCATCACTTGTTCAAATGCCATACCAGCAAAATAAAGGACATTTCGTTGCTTTGGCTTCAGCTTCCATACCGTGGACATGTCTGTTTCAAACACAACAAAAAATAGACGATGACCGACTTCTAATTTCGTAGGTAAATTATGCGAGCGTACAGCCAAAATATGACCAAATTCATGAATAAGTAGTAAACACAATGATACTGCCATATATGTAATCATATTTATCATCATCGAATCAAAAATAAATATATCTCGATAATTTGGAAACAGTTCAGGATGGAATAGCACAATTAATATATTTAAAAATAAAAGAACAAAATAGATCTTGTTCATGAATTTATTAAAAAATAATTTTCCTATGCGAGGTGAAATCCATGTAAATCCCTTTGGTGATTGCTTTTCCTTAGACCGAAGTACTGCTTCCCCGTTAATTTCTTTCACTAAGCCAAACTCCATTAACTGTTCGGCAAAAGAAATGATATCTACCTCTTCATCTGAGTACTTTATTGTGAGTTCTCGTTCCACTTCTCTTAACAATTTTCCACTATTGATCAACGATATTGCATCAATACAAATTTCGGGCATTTCATAAAACTCACCTGAAAAGGTGTCTTCTATGATGTAATTTTTTTTATCTTGTCGTATCGTTACCGGATAAAGAATTAGATGAGATTGTAGTGATAGATTCATGGATTACACTCCTTATAAAACGAGATAGGATGCTAGCTTACTAGCATCCTACAGTTTATCTAGGTGTTAAGAAACACCACCAGCAAGTTACTTTGTTTTTCTTTAGCTTACGAATTTTCATTTGATTTCACCTCCTTTAATCATATTCGCCTATACTTATTTGGAATAGTAATTTTTATGATATTTAATCCAAGTTGGGTATACTACTTTAAATACTTCAACCAAATTAGGATCAAATTGGCTTCCTTTCCCTTCTATGATACGCTTATGTGCTTCCTTAAAAGGTAACGCCGAACGATAAGATCGTGAAGAAGTAATTGCGTCAAATGCATCAGCTATTGCGGTAATTCGTGCTAGTAAAGGAGTATCCTCACCCTCTAATCCATCTGGATATCCCTTTCCATCCCATCGTTCGTGATGATGATAAATAACATCAATATTGTCCGCTATCCCATTAACCTCTTCAACAGCCTTTGCACCAATAACAGGATGTGTTTTTACTATTTCATACTCCTCAGCAGTCAATTTGCCTTGTTTAGTCAATATAGAATCTGGAATATTCATTTTTCCAATATCATGTAATAGACAGGCATAATAGAAGGATTGTAATTCATCATCGTTAAATTTCCCGGTTTCCTTTGCTAAGCTACTCGCATACTTTGCAACACGCTCACTATGTCCCCTGGTATAAGGGTCTTTAAGCTCCAATGTAGCAATAATACCTTTTACAATGCCCTCTAATTGTTCATCATACGAACTCTTAACCGCCTTCACATAATTAAGGAAACGATACAGCAGTATATAAGCGACAATACTTTGAACAACTATTATAAGAATAGGGAATAGTACAATAGAATCTTGTATAAATAATCCTACAATGGCAAACTTCGAGATCGTTCCAAAAGAAACCAAATAAAAGAATCTTTTATTAATAAATATTGGTGAAAATAATACCATGACTAATTCTACAAGATTTCCTGTACTGAAGGAATTATCACTCCCCCAATAGAACCATATATCAGTGATAACGTTCATCAGTGTATAGGTCAGAAATAATATGTATTTAATAGATTCTGGCTTGTCTTTTTTTATTATATAGATAAATATAGGTAAAAGCAGAATAATAACTGTATACTTCCAATAATCCAAGCTAGAGTTTTCCTCCGCATTAAACCACGGGAATTCAGGTAGTAAATAATAATAAGCTATATCATATATAAAGAAAATCGTATAAAATAGCCACAGAAATAGTATTGCAGCCCGCTTCTCCTCATATAATAAAGAATTTTGAAGAATTTTCTTCATGTTGTAATCCCTTTCTGTCCAACATTGCTATCTCTATGATAATAGGTTTTCATCCATATGTCGATATACTAGTTTACCAAAATCTTCTTTTTTCGACAAAAAAACCACTTACTTCCGTAAAGTGGTTAAAAATACTCTATTATTTAGTTCCTTCTTACGTTTCTAATCTTCAATTAATCGGTTCTCATTTATATGAGTCTATTTCTCCCCTAATTTTCTCATATTTGCTCGTACAGCTTGAATCACTGCAGAACGAAATCCGCTCTCTTCTAAGCTTGCTACCGATTGAATAGTAGTACCACCAGGCGAACAAACATCATCTTTTAATTTTCCTGGGTGAAGTCCTGTTTCTAACACCATTTTGGCAGAACCAAGCACCGATTGTGCAGCAATACGATATGCTTGCTCTCTTGGCATTCCATATAAAACAGCTGCATCAGCAAGAGCTTCTATATACATATACATAAAGGCAGGAGATGATCCTCCAACAGCACTCGCTGTATCCATTAATCTCTCGTCCAGAATTTCCGCTTTCCCAAAACTCTCAAATAATGCTTTAATTTCTTCCTTCTCTTCATCCGTTACAAACTGATTAAAGCTAATACTTGTCAAACCCTCGCCAACAAGCACAGGAGTATTTGGCATCGCTTTTACGATCTTTAATTTTTTCTGGAAACGTTCTTCATTTTGAACGATGGACTGTCCACCCGCAATAAGGATCACAATTGTATCATCTTTAATGGAGCCTTTTATCTCTTCAATAACGGATGGATACATGTCAGGGGTAACAGAAAGGAACACAATATCACAGTTTTGTGCTACATCCATATTGCTTTCAGCAATGCTAATCCCATAAGTTACTTTCAAATCATATAATTTTGGCATCGTACGATTAGATGCATATACATATTCCGGATCAGCAAACCCCGAATCTACAATTCCGCCTATAATTGCTTCTGCCATTTTCCCGCTTCCAATAAAACCTATTTTTCTATTCATGTAAAAATCCTTTCGGTGTGTAAATCACAATTATCAATTTTAATATAGTCGGGAATTTATAGCAAATGTCAGTTTAGCAAGAAATAACAGCGTCTACTTAGGAATGACTCCCCAATAAGAAACGTTTTAATGGATTATTTATGAGACATTTTCTGAGATACTCTTCTTGACATCCTTGGTATCCAAATTATCGATCGCTTTTGAAGAAATAAAACTAGCAAAACACCTGCTACTCCAACTCCATCTGATAACATACCTGGATACAAAGACATCATTCCACTTCCAATTAGCAAAATCCGTTCAAATATGGATGTTCTCGTTCGTAGCCATCCAATTAATCCAGCTGCCAGCACAATAACACCAATTACTGATGTGAAAAATGAAAGCAAGATTTGATCAAAAGAACCATTCATAAGTAATGCAGGTTCAAATACAAACATAAATGGAACAATAAAACCAACTAAACCTAATCGAATAGCCTCAAATCCTACTCGGTTCAGATTAACATCAGCTATCCCTGCCGCAGCAAATGCGGCCACAGCAACTGGAGGAGTAATTGCAGAAAAAATGGAAAAATACACGATAAACATATGAGCTGCCAAAACGGAAACACCCAACTCAATTAATGCAGGGGCAGCTAACATGGCGGTTAAAATATAGGCAGCAGCTACTGGCATCCCCATTCCTAAAATGATGCAAATAAGCATAACTAATAGCAACGTAGGAATAAGCATCCCTTCTGTAAAGCTTAGTACAATACTAGTTAACTTTCCTCCAAGTCCAGTGGACATTATACTAGCAATAACTAGCCCAGCCGCTGCACATGCGGTTGTAATCGGAATAGAAGATTTTGCACCTGCTACCATGGCATCAACAATCTCTCTGATCCCCATTCGCGTATTTTTACGAAACCAGCTAACTACAATGATGGAAAGAATTCCATAAAAACCAGTCCTTGAAGCACTATACCCTTGCATTAGAAAAAAGATTAAAACAAAAATGGGAATAACATAATACCATCCTTCTTTCCAAACTTCCTTTAAACGAGGGATATCCTCCTTAGCTGCACGTGGCAAATCTAAACGCAATGCTTCAAAGTGTACTAGCGTTAATAAGGACAAATAATACAGGATTCCTGGAATGATGGCAGCAATGACAATTGCACCATATGATAATTCGGTTACTGCTGCCATTAAGAAAGCGGATGATCCCATAATTGGAGGTAATATACTACCACCAGTTGAGGCAGCCGCTTCTACCGCAGCAGCAAAGGATGACTTATAACCAGTTTTTTTACTCACTGGAATCGTAAATGCTCCAGTTGTAACAACGTTCGCTGTCGGACTGCCTGAAATAGAGCCAAAAAACGCACTAGCAAGAACAGCTACTTTAGCTGCTCCACCTTTTGACCTGCCCGCAAGTGCCGTTGACAATTTAAAGAAAAACTCTCCTGCACCGACTTTTTGTAAAAAGACACCAAACAGAAGAAACATAAATACGAAGGAAGCTGCCACTGCTATCGGTGAACCCCAAAGACCATTATAGCTATAGGCTAATTCATCCAAAAATTCAATCGGTAATAATTCCCGATGATTCCATTGGCCATGCAGGAGATGCCCCCATAAAGCATAACTAACACCTACTATAATAATCATTATAATAGGAAATCCAATTGTCCTCCGTGCCGCCTCTATACTCAATAACACGAATACTAATCCAAAAAAGATATCTAGATAAGTCAATGAGTCTAAAATTGGTATTCGGGTAGCAATACGTTCTGCATGAAGCGTAAAATATATACCCGCTCCAAAAGCAAGAATAGTAAAAAAATAATCTATTATCGAAGGAACATGACTTGATAGCTTTTTCGAATAACCATATAGCAAAAAGGTAACTACCAAAATGAATGACACATGCACAGCCATTTGATTTATTGGATCTAATTTACCCCATACAACAGACCAAATTTGAAAAAGAGATAAAGAGAATGCTGCAACAGCAACAACTTTACTATGATTCCCTGATAAATCTCGTTTATTCCCTTCTTTAAACCAACTTGCTACTCTATTGATCTTCATGTCCCATCACTCCTTTAGAAATAACAATGCTGATATACTTTCCTATGATTGAGACAACCCTAATCCAATAATCCCATTTCCTTGAAAAATTTCTCAGCACCAGGGTGAAGGGGAACACTGCCAACATCTGTTATATTTTCATCTGTTAAGTTTTTAAATTCTTCATGGACGGATCCTAAGTAATCCAGGTTTTCATATATAGATTTCGTCACTTGATAAACTTCATCCACGGATACATCCTTATGCACTAGTAAAATTGATGGCGTATTGACAGTATCAATATCTTGTTCTAAAAAATTATAACTTCCCGCTCTAATTTTTCCCGCTTCCAAGCCTAACTTGTCTGACACCGTTTGAATAATTTCCTGATTCAGCGAAAAAAGTTTAAGGTCCATTGTGGTTGCAGCTTCAATAATATCACTTGAAGGTACTGACACCGCATCTCCAGTAGCATCCATTCGGTTATCAGCCATTAATTCAAATGTTTTTGTTCCACCTAAATGGTCAACAGAACCACCCCAGGAAATAATATCCTCATACGTAACGCCATATGCTTGTAATATATTCCTAGTTATAATCTCTCCTGCAGATCCTTTTTGGTCTACAGCCAATCGAAATGGAATCTGTTTTTCTATCATTTCATCCAATGAGTCATATGCTGCATCTGCCCTTACTATAAATTGATAGTAGTTAGCCGGAATCACGACACTTACAGCTCGAATATCCTCATAGGCTTGATCATATGGTTCTTCACCTTTATACGCAGCATAAGCTGTCATCGTATAACTTAATCCATAAGGGATTTTATTTGTCCCAACAGTAGGTGGGTTTTCTACGATTCCACCTGGTTCAACCGTAATAACTGCATGTTCATTTTCCCTGCGAATCGATTCTGCTATTCCTTCCGTAAACACTGACCACGCACCACCAGTACGTCCCCCAATGATGGTTGTTTGTAATGACGTATCATCTTTTGCTTTTGAATCATCATCAGATTCGCTACAAGCAACTAATCCTACTAATCCAATTGCGATGATAAGGATGAATAACACGTAGTGAATATCTTGTTGGATTCTATCTAGAACTCTCATTTTTTATTCCCCTCTTTAACTTGTAAACTAATATCAAGTGCTTTAACAGAATGTGTTAAAAAACCTAAAGAAATATAATTGACTCCTGTACCTGCATAAGTAGGTAAACTGTCGAGATCAATTCCCCCAGATGCCTCAGTAACAATAGAATCTGGGACAAGCTCCTGAAACTCCTTAATCTCTTCTGGACTACGATTGTCAAACATAATGACATCTGCACCTGCTTCAACTGCTTCTAAAACTTCTTCCTTTGTCTCCGTTTCCACTTCCACTTTTACCATATGTCCAATATTACTATGAATGTTTTGCACGGCTTTGGTTATGGATCCACAAAATGAAATATGATTATCCTTAATCATTACCCCATCATACAAGCCATGCCGATGGTTTTTCCCTCCACCTGTGACAACAGCATATTTATCTAGCATTCGTAATCCCGGTGCCGTTTTTCGGGTATCACAAATTTGAATCGATGGATCATTTAGTTGCTCCACGCATCGATTGGTCATTGTTGCAATCCCACTCATTCTTTGGATGATATTCAGTATCACTCGTTCCCCTGTGAGTAAATGAGCAATAGGACCAAAAACTTCTCCAATCACATCCCCAGAACTAATTCGGCTCCCATCAGTATAATGAACATTAATCTCTATTTGGGGGTCAAGTAAATGATAAGCCTCTTTAATTATTTCAACACCACAAAAAATACCGTCTTCTTTTGCAATCAATAATCCTTTTCCGACTTCATCAAGTGGAAAAATGGCGTTACTAGTTATATCTTGCTCGCCAATATCCTCTAGTAAAAAGGATTGTAGCATCTTCCGTAATTTTATTTGATTCATAGCTTTAACTCCTTATCATTGTTTTTCCAAAAACCATTTGTGAAATCATTCACATAAAACACCTACTTCGCCTACTTCTGATTATAAATTTATTATTAAGTAATTACATGTGTCTTTACACATATATTTACACAAGATGGTTATAATAGCAAGAGATTATTTTAAAAAATGGATGGAATATGTAGTATACCATGCTTAGATTATTGGTGAATTAAATAAAAAAATAAACAAGCCCAATTATACAAATTATAGAAACTTGTATAACAGGGCTTCTCCGTTATTAATAGCTCTCGTTTTTATTAGTATCTCTTTATACGAACCATTTAGGTTACTACCTAAATGGTACTTTACTTGTCCCAAGGTTGTATGGCTCTCTAAATCAAATTTTTATTTTTTCATCTATTTCAGAGGTATCGATATTTTCTCCAAACCAATCTTTCATCTTATCCTTTGCCTGCTTTTTGATACCCTCATCAATATGGATTGCTACTTGAAATAAGGCTGCAGTGATTACACCTAAATCATCAATATACCCTACACCTAAAGCAACATCTGGAATTAAGTCTATTGGAAGTATAAAGTAACCTAATGCACCTGCAATGGTAGCTTTCACTTTCAATGGTATTTCTGGCTTTTGCAATGTGAAGTACAGAATTAAAACAGCATATATCACTGATGAACCAGCTTTCTTCGCACTTTTATGTAATTTTTTCCATAATCTTTCATCAGAAAAATGCTGTTCATGCTGTCGAATAGTTGATTCTTCCATATTTTCAGCTTCTGTTTTTAATTCTTCTACATGTATTTCATCTATATTTAACTCTTCTACATTTACATCTTCTCGTACGAATTCGATATCACTTTGCCTCTTTTTTCGAAACTTTTTTAACAAACCGTACCCCCTCTATTATATTTGTAACTAATTATACAATATAAAGTAAAACTTCAATCAGCAGGGGTTTACTTGCTCGTTATATTCAGGTTAAAGTTACCGGCTCATCCACATCATTACAAATGATGCAAAAACAAAGATATAAATAAACCAATTGCGGTGATAAATCCGACAGTCGGCCCACCTTCTTTATAAGCCTCTGGCATCATGGTGGAGGCGACCATTGCTATTATTGCACCACCGGCAAATGCACTCATAATCGCTTTGATGCTATCAGATGCTGATTCAAGTAACGCTCCTCCCCAGGAACTCAATGCAGAGAAGAAGACAACTAAAGCCCATAGGAAAATTATCTTTTTCTTGGAATATCCACTCTTTTGTAATCCTACCGTACTTGATATTCCTTCTGGCAAATTACTAATAAAAATTGATATTACTAAAGCCAAACTTACGCTCCCGCCACTAAATAAACTCATTCCAATCATTGCTGATTCCGGTAATGTATCCATTACTGTGCCAATAAAAATACCTAATCCAGAACCTGATTTATCTTCTTTATTGGATGAATTGTCGTTACCACGCTCCGATCTTTTTCGTTTATGCCCACCAGTACGAGTAACAACGATATCCAAAATAGTGAAAATTAAAGCTCCACCTAGGAATCCAATGGCAATTTCTCGAAATCCACTAAATTTCACCGCATCCTCCAACAATTCATATGTTGTTGCCCCAATTAATGCACCTGTACCAAGAGCCATAATGAAGGCTATGACTCGTTTTGGTATAGCGAATTTCAAAACAAGTAATGCACCTAGTAATGTTGCCGACGCCGCGATAGTTCCCCACATGATTGCATACCACATTTAACGTCCCCCCATATATGATTATCCTTATTATTAAGCCTCTTCTAATCAATGAAACATTATACAAGAAAAAAGAGCTTGAAAACCAATCTCTATGTATTAACTATGTAGTAGAGCTACCATTTCTTCTAAAATTTCCACAGCCTTTGTTTCTTATTTTTCAGCTTGATTGACTAGCGTTGAATAGTGCATTTGCTGCTGAAGTATTGCATAAATTGTAGTCTCCACATGTTATTTTTGTTTGATTACTCAAGAATACGAAAACTTTTTTATTCAGTTGTTTTTTGTAGAATCGTTACGTATGAATAAATCTTTGTAAAAAACTCATGTTAACAATAGGAGGTGCTGAATAGATGGGAAAAGATCGTCAAGAAAAAAAGTTACGAGAAAGTGGTCGAGTAGAATCAGACCGTGATGTGGGCCTTCGTTATAAAGGGTCAACGAAGATGTCTAGTCCAGAAGAAGCCAGAAGATTAAATGATGGAGATAAGTGATAAGATGAGGAACTTAAAACGTGAACAAGCAATCGAATTATTAAATGATTTATTTGGAGAAAATGTGAAAGAAAAATTTGAAGAACAAGTAAAAAATGCAGGTGAACATGGTAACCCTAGCTTTGTAATCAATAACGCTGAAGGTAAAATGGTTGAAGTTAAGGTTGATTGGGACAAAGAAGCAGACGTATTATCGTATTCCATAAATGAGGATTATACATCTGACTAAAAAGATTTTTCACAAAAGACGTCCAGAATCCATTGAGGATTTGAATCATTTAACAGAATAACAAAAAGATTAACCGATAGCCCATACCATTTAAAAATAGTATGGGCTATCGTCATGTTTAACCACGAGAATCAATTGTACTATTCAAAAACCATTTATTATCTTTGTTTACAAATTTATGTTTAGATTTTATTTTATCTCCGTCAAAATGTAAAACGATACCTTCATTTTGTTTAAAAAGGAAGATGGAAATAATATCTCCTTCTTTTATAGAAGAATTTATTTTTTTCCAGTAACTTACCGGAATCTCTGCAAATTTGTCAATTCTATTTAGATCATCCATATAGTATAAATTGTATTCCTGAAGATCATTTATACCTGCTTGTTTTAATGTTTGGTGTATATTTTTAAAAAATTCTTCATTAGAATTTCTAACAATCTTACCTTCTCCATTTTCTATATCTAAAAATAATAACTGATTCCCTCTTGAATTAAATATGTTTCCTTTCATTTTTATATCATGGTTTTCACTTAATTTCACTTTGTAAGTTCCATCTGGAATCTTAAACTTCACTACTTGTTTCTTCATTCCACCTTTTTTATCTATTCTTATTTTATCGTAATCGAACTTTTTAGCGATAACGGCTTTTCCGGCTTGGTTAAACATTGTTATGTTATTAAATTCTGAATTTTTTAGTATTAAAGGTTCATTGCCGTCATAATTAATGGTTTGTTCTAAAATAAACTCATTTGTTCCATTTTGAGATATAAGCTTTAGATTCAAGAATTTTTCATTCTGGAATAAATTTGTTTTTAGTTCTGTTATTGTTCGACTCTCTGCGTTGACTGTATTAATTGTTCCTACGGATAACATAATACTAAAAAAGATAGCGAAGCTTTTAAATACGATTTTCATATATTCACCTCTCAATTTTTTATACTTAATTAAAGGTTAACCCTTAATATACTAATATATTGCAATTTAAATGTGTGCAAGAAGTAGCATCTATTTTAGGATTATCAAAAAAATTAATATTATTTATATTAACTTTCTTATTTTTCATAACAACCAACTTAGTTACGCAAGAATTTTATTAATTGTCTATCGTATCACTTGTATTAGTAGACATCCTAGTTCGTACTATTGTTTGATTTAATTATCCACCAAATAATCCGATTTATAGCCCAACTGCTACTAAACTATTAAATAGCAATCCCACTTAATATTCCAAAGACCCGATAAATATTAATAATTCCTGTCACGCACCGGAAAACCTTTCCGCACACGTATATATTTTTTTATCTCATAGTCTTGTTACAATATTATCTTATCAGAAAGTACATTTACCCATTAGTTGCATATTATAAAATTAAAATTCATTTTTGGAGAGGATATTGTTGAGTATTTCGACCGATTCTCACGTTATTTATACGGTTCAACCAGGGGATAACTTGCATTCTATTGCTTCCATGTTTTCAAGTGACATTCAGGCTATTATTCACAGCAATTACTTGAAGCCCCCTGTTACCGATCCTAATCTGCTTTCCCCTGGACAGATATTAGTTGTTCCTACAAACACAACTTCAATTACGAGTACATTTTATGTAGTGGCACCAGGTGATACATTATATACTATTGCACAGCGCTTTTCTGCTCATACAGACTTGGTTGCTGGTATTAATCAGTTAGGGAATTTTAACCTTATTATTGCAGGGCAACGATTACAGGTACCTGCATTTATTTACAATGTAGAGCCAGAAGATACACTAAACGAAGTAGCCAGCCGTTTTGGGGTTTCATTGCATGCAATATTAAGTGCTAACTGGAGGAGGCTGGGATTTGCTCCCGACACGATATGGCCAAACTTTTCCTTAATCATACCACTACCAAGCTCGCAAAATATTGCTATAGCTTCTCCACTACCAGGAACTGTTGTATGGGGTGGGCTTCGTTTGGCAGGATGGGGACGTGCCTTCGAGGGTGTTGTTCTTTATCAAGTGCGAGATTCAACTGGTTTTGTCGTCACAAATGAGCGAGCAATCTCCACAAATGCAAGTGCACCAGCATATGGTTGGTTTGTCACACCCTTGCAGGTTGACCGACAACCTACATCCAACCTAGGTGAAATATGGTTATATACGAGAAGTGCAGCAAACAATGAAATTCAGGATTTAGTAAAAAGTAGAGTGTATTTTGGATAAATTTGAAGAAACAATCTTTTAACACTGGGTAACAACAAGTGGACATTAGCCTATTACAAGATAAATAAATCCTCAATTCGTTTTATAACTGGATTGAGGATTTTACTTTGGATGATTCCGATTGGACTCGAACCAACGACCTCCACCCTAAAATTCTCTAGAGCAAGTTAATAGTTATTGAACTCTCTGTAAATTTTAACAATGTTATTCGATGCAACTAATAATCAGTAGGGAAGTACCTATCCCCACTAATTGTAATTCCGCTTTATCCTAAGTATAGAAACAACGATTAATAACAATGTCACTAATAAAGTAACTGGAATACCTTGATAGAACAGTTGGTTATTTTGATATAGGATTGCTTCTTTGGGGATAGTGTATTGAAACGGATTAATCCAAGAAAATGGTATCCAATTAGTCAAATTTCCCAATTGATATCCACCTATAAGGGTAGCAACTATTGCTAACAATGCACCGAGTAAATGTTTGAATACTAAACTATAAAACATATATAATGCAATGACAAAAAGTAAATAGTGCACAGTGGACATATAATAGAAATGTCCATCTTTCTCAATCAGAACTGGATAAGCAAAGGTTCCTTCTGCCCCGAACAATTTTCCGATAAGCAATCCTACAGCTATTATGAAGATAAACGTGAAAATTGAAATAGTAAGCGCACTAAAATACTTACTCCAAATTAATTTTGTCCGATTTAATGGTAATGTAAATAATAGATTAATTGACCTATTCTCAAATTCTCTTGTTATTATTTCTCCAATTAGCAGTAAGACGTATAATAATTATTAGCTTTTTTATGATGCTCACCTCTTTTGTGAAGGGTAGATATTTGTATTGAAAAGTTCTAAATTGATAGATCAAGAATGCTTGGATTGAAATTAATTAAGCAAGCATCCTTGATCTTTCAAACTTCATTAATTTTGTTCCTTAGCTATATCTATTATTCTATATTTTATTATAAAAACCTTTTATTTTTTGTATTTTTACATTTTTGCGTAAATTATAAATGTAGCATTAGCACAACATAAGAAACACATTAAGAAGTGATAATAATGTACTAGAGATTCGGAGAGGATGAATTGTGGAGTATGAAACAAACTAATTTTTTTCTGTTCAATTTAATCTAGAAGTATTAAGATTTATATAGAGTACTTGATCTTTAATAAGGGATTTTGCCCTTTGAGTTAACATACTTACTAGTAAGTCAAGCCATAAATTTGTTTAAATTCATGTTACAGCTTCAACCAATACAGAACAACATCTAAGGGGAAAATCTCAAAGCTATAAAAACTATGAATAGAAATGGAGGAAAATAATGAAAGAGAATTGGGAAAGAACAAAGCCTCTTTATACATTGAGTAAGAAAGAGATTGAGGAGTTACTGCAATCTTTTATGTCTAATAAAAAGCTAGAATCTGCTGAATTATTAGGGGGTGGGTTAGTCAATTCAAATTATAAATTGCAAATCGAATCCTTAGAAAACCCCTTGGTTTTAAGGATCAGTAACGAGAAAAATTGTAAGCTGGAAAACAGTTTGCACAGAAAATTACATAAACATTTGCCTGTACCTGAAATCTATTATAGTGAGATTCAAGGTAATCAATCCTTTTCAATTATGGAATGGAGAGAAGGTATTCAGCTTAAAAAGATCATGTACAGTAATGATATTAATGCAATAAAACAATCAGCATTTTCAGTCGGTTCATGGCTTTCAGAAATAAGAAAGAATACGTTCAAAGAATCAGGCTTTTTCAATGAAGATTTAGAAGTTAATGATCCATTAAAAATAACTCCGAATTCTTTTCTTTCGTTCATGGAGGGATTTTTATTTGATGGACACACTAGTCACTGGCTTGGAAAAGAGTTAACGAGTGAATTATGGGAATTCGCACTTAAGAACAATCACTATTTATACAATATCGATGAATCTCCTGCTCTTGTACATAGTGACTACAATGGGTTAAATATTTTGATTTCTGAAAATAAAGAGCAATGCAAAGTAACCGGCATTATTGACTGGGAATTTGCATTTGCCGGTCCGGTACATGTAGATATTGGCAATATGTTACGCTATGAGAATTTCCCTCATATCGATGTGTTTGAGCATGCTTTTATTGAAGGTTTACAATCGGGCGGAGTAATATTGCAACAAGAATGGAAAAGAATTTCCAAGTTAGTTGATCTAGTTTCTTTGTGTGACTTACTTAATAATAGCTATATTGGAGCAAATCGTGTGAAAGACATTAAACAATTAATTTCTCAAACTATTAGTAATTGGAAGGATTATTGAAAAGCATAAACCATTGCATACTAAATTTCATCTTGCCCTTTCGTATGCATTTATTCTAATTTAACCAAATAAAAACCTTCTAATGTTAACTATAATATCCTTTAGGGTCCGGTAAGAAAAAAATGATATATAATAATAGCACTAACCACTACGTTATAAATACTGTAAATTGGGTTTTAAATTTCGAATAGACCACCTGTAATACCATTTCTCTTTTTTAATTCCTGTAACCTTTAAGTACATCTTGTCTCAATATCTATTTACATACTTCATTTTCCATCATTGATATTCGTATTTAATAAGTACGAATCTTGATATAAAAATTTCTATAATAAGCACTTTGACATACTAATGGGTTACAAAATGTGAACAACAAGCTTCTATCATTAGATTAGTTTTATTAAAAGAAACAAAATAGCCCCAATCCCTTTTAAATAAAGGATTGAGGCTTCTTTCATTGGATGATTCCGATTGGGCTCGAACCAACGACCTCCACCCTGTCAAGGTGGCGCTCTCCCAGCTGAGCTACGGAATCATGATATGAAATTGCTGACTTCATTATATGTAAACTAGTAATTCCTGTCAATAAGAAAAAAGAGAGTAGCATACTGCAGATCCGTTCATAAACTCAAATATATTCGTTCACAACTGAAATTTCACCTCTCTCCGCTCCACAATTCCACAAAAAAAGGCAGAATCTCCACCCTTTAATGTTAAACTATAATTAGTTAACCTAAAACTCTTCATTAATAATTGTATTCACCATTCTGCTGTTCATTGCCATTCAATGAAACTCCCATGGTTTGTATGGATTCTTTTGCTTGAGATAAATATGCTTCGGCTTGCCCTTGCCATTGGATAATCATGTTAATAAATGGTTTATATTCAGAACTTGCGTTTTCCTCCATTGTATTTAATCCAGCACGAACTTCTGTATCTTGATTTTCAGCATTATTTATACATGCTACCAGTGTTTCTACAATAGAAGATCGTTGCTCACCATTTACAAGTCTCTGTGAAGAACCGACAGCTGTCACACGGTGATATGAGGCTGGAACAAGATGGTCGTGCATTTCTCTATTCCCTTCTAGATCTTGCGTTTCTGGAATATGAAAAAGTTCCGAACTCATCGCACATACCATTTCCTCAGCATATAAGCTTTGGCGTAATAAACTTAAAACCTGTTCCCACCCGTTAACGCGATAAAAATAATATGGATACAAAGAAACAACTCCTTTTCTTGAAAATCTGTACACTCATACCCATAATTATGATTACGGTTAGAAACTTGTGTCAATTAATGATAGTACAGAACTTTCTATTGTTTATTTGTTCAACACTATGAAACTTGCTACAATTATCGAATATTAATAGGTAAGATAAGTCAGGAGTGAAAACATGCCGAAGTTACGAAATATAATTTTTTTAATACTCATTGTAGGAGCACTTTGGCATTTTTATGGAGGAGCATTCGAACGATCTGGATTTACGGGTGTTTATGAAGAAATTCACTCCGATGTAATTGCGATAAAAGAAAATCCAATCGTAATGGATACAGTAGAGGCAATAAATCAAAAGCTTCAACAATTACTAGGTAAACTAGATGAAACTCAACAGGATAACGCCCAACAAAATCAGCCTGTAGCCGAGAAGCCAAAATTAAACACGCCAACTGAACAATCCTTTTCCATTCATAATGTGGAACTGGGCGATGAACGATCCAAAGTGGAACAACAAGTAGGTGAACCGCAGCGGACTTCTTTAAATGAATATGGGGTCGATTGGGTTACCTACCACGAAAACTACCAAAACTTTTTCATGGCTGCTTATGATGATCAAAATAGAGTGGTAGGGTTATACACCAATCAAGACCTACTAACTTCTACACATGAAATCACGTTTGAAAGTTCAAGGGATTCTGTCCTGGCTACGTTTGATGAACCACTTAACAGCATCCGCAAGGGATTCATCAACTACCAGATTCAAGATAATGGAAAATATCATACATTCCTGATCGATCAAAATTATGTAACGATATTTTATGATAAACATGAAAACAATAAGGTTACAGCCATTCAAATTATAAGTGAAGAACTCGAACAGCAAAAGGAAGCATTTTTTGGCGAACCAAGTGAGGAATTAAAAGAAGGCTTCGAATACCAATTATTCGATCTAACTAATGCAGCACGAGTAAACCATGGCCTACCCATATTAACTTGGGATGAATCTGTTAGAAAAACTGCTCGCGACCACAGTAGTGACATGGCAGATAATAACTATTTTAGCCATACAAATTTGGAAGGACAATCACCTTTTGACCGAATGACAGAAGATGAAATTGCCTTCCAAATGGCTGGTGAGAATCTTGCAGCAGGTCAATCAAGCAGTATTTTTGCCCATGAAGGTCTAATGAATTCTCTTGGCCATCGAGAAAATATATTACATTCTGATTTTCGATCACTCGCTGTTGGTGTTGCATTCAACGAAGAATCACAACCATATTATACGGAAAACTTTTTAACCAAATAAGGTCGAAAATCAAGTACCACAGTAAGTTTGGTAAGGAACGTTAGATGGATCAGGTAACTCACAATACTCCTCCTGCTCTGAAGAATATGCGTATGGCTTTGAAAGTACATCAAGAAGCCGTTCCATGACAGAGTAATCCTCTTGTTCTACAGCGGCTTCAAGCGCTTCTTCAACTCGATGATTACGTGGGATTACTGCAGGGTTGCTCTTACGCATTAATTGCTCTGAGGAAGTTTTCATTTCTTCCTGCCTGTCTAACCTTTCTTGCCATTTCATATGCCATTGTTTAAATTCATCCGTACCAAATAAGTCATCGCCTTCCAGCCTATCTAATGTTATCGAGCGGAAGGTATTTGTATAGTCTGAACGATATTTCTTCATCAATCCTAACAGGTCTGCGATAAGGGTTTCATCTTGTTCCTCTTTGTTAAAGATCCCTAGTTTTGCTCTCATTCCTGTGATCCAATTACGATGATAAACCTCAGCGTACTTTGAAAGTGCATCTTGTGCCATTTTTATCGCCTGCTCCTGATCATCATGTAAGAGCGGCAATAAGGTTTCTGCAAAACGGGCGAGATTCCATTGCCCAATACCTGGCTGATTACCATAAGCATACCGTCCTCCCCTATCGATTGAACTGAATACCGTTTCGGGATCATATTCATCCATAAATGCGCATGGCCCATAATCAATCGTCTCTCCACTAATCGTCATATTGTCGGTGTTCATCACTCCATGAATAAAACCTACAAGCTGCCATTTCGTTAACAGTTCAGCCTGACGCTTAATGACTTCATGAAGTAGCGATAAATACTTGTTTTCTTCCGCTTCCAAATCAGAGAAATGGCGGTTTATCGTATAATCAGCTAGCGTTTGAAGTTCTTCCTCTGTACCCCAGTTGGCAACATATTCAAATGTCCCAACTCGAAGATGACTGGCAGCAACCCGAGTTAGAATAGCACCAGGTAGTTCCGTTTCACGTAGCACAGGCTCCCCAGTTGTCACTACTGCTAAACTACGAGTTGTAGGAATCCCAAGTGCATGCATTGCTTCACTAATAATGTATTCCCGTAGCATGGGACCAAGCGTTGCTCTTCCATCCCCTCCGCGGGAATATGGCGTTCTGCCTGCCCCTTTAAGTTGAATATCAAATCGTTCACCAGAGGGAGTAATTTGTTCACCAATCAATACAGCCCTGCCATCCCCTAGCATTGTAAAATGCCCGAATTGGTGTCCCGCATAAGCTTGAGCAAGAGGTTCAGCACCTTCTGGTATGAGGTTACCTGCAAACATTGCTACACCATCATGGTTTTGAAGATTTTGTAAGTTCAACCCTAAAGAGGTTGCCAAAGATTTATTGAAAACACACAGCTTTGGTGATTGTACAGGTGTTGGTTTTTGATTAGCAAAAAATGTTTCCGGTAAGTGAGCATAACTATTGACTAAGTTCCAACCTGTTTCATTCGTTTCGTTTGTCATTGTATCTCCTTTACTTTTTCACTATTTTTTGATCCACAAGTATTTTCCACTTAAGATCACTTATTATGCTATTTTACACTAATTACTTAATTCGAAACATCCCATTATAATTTAACTATCACTCGAATTCTTATCGAAAAAAATAAAATTTTATACATTTTATTTAGTATATTTCATCTTGAACTAATTTTCAGTAAATGATAGTATTTATTCGAAATGTCGAATGTTAAGGATGAAAAATTATGCGAATTACTTTTTCTCTCGTTTGCCTCTTTGTAGGTATTTTTTTATTAGCCGCTTTACCGATTTCACTTCAAGTTACTGATGGTGAACTGACAATCAATACCCAATCTATGATAGAATTTGCAAAAAATTATGTGGTTGGATTGTTTCATGGAGAATCGTTCATTTACGAAGAGGGAAAAGGTCGTTCTTATAACATACTTAAAGATCTACCAGATTACTTTTTAACTTCATTCCAATATCTATTAATTGCAGGCATGTTGACAGTATCTATTGGTATTGTTTTTTCTACTTGGCTCAGTAAATCAAAAAAAGATTGGATAAAGGATATAATCGGTTTCCTAGGTACGATACCTGATTTTATCCTTGTATTAATTTTGCAACTTAGTGTAGTATCTATCAATCAAGCAATTGGATTCACTCTGATCAGTGTTGCTTCACTTTCCACGGAAAGTAAAGCTTTTTTATTACCATTGATTACGATGACCCTTGTACCAGCAATCTACTTGATCCGAACGTTATCTGAAAGAACATATGACGTACTGTCAGAGGAGTACATTTTAACAGCAAAAGCAAAAGGACTTAAGAAACGATATATTTATATCCACCATGTTATTAGAAATGTTATTCCATACTTAAAAGCCGATTTACATAAAGTTACCTCGATTATGATGAGTAATCTATTTATTGTGGAATATCTATTCAATATTAGAGGTGTCACCCGTATCCTATTTGGTAGTGACACAGCTTACCAATATAACCTTGCTGTAAATACATTAGTTTCATTGGTTTTACTATATTTGCTTATCTATTGGTGTATTCGCTTCATGATCATGGTTTTAGAAAGGGTGTTTACTCATGAGTAATTGGCGCTTATGGATTGGGGTCATTTCTATTAGTTTTATTCTATTCATTACACTATTTGGTCCATTCCTTGCTCCTTATGAGAAAGATTATGTTGAGGATACCGAATATTACTATAATAGTTCGGATGATTTCGGGGTTCTTTCTCCCCCACTTCCTCCATCACGTGAACATCTTTTTGGGACCGACCAATGGGGCTATGATATATTAACTTTGCTACTATATGGTGCGAAATATACGGTTTTTGTGGGAATTGGAGTGGCTTTACTCAGAATAATTATTGGTGGAGCACTTGGCATATGGTTTGGATTATCCAATCGCCAGCATAAAGGCACTAGTCCCTCTCTCGGATTACTAGGCAGTATACCAGCTTTTTTAATCATTTACTTTTTACTGATAGGTATCACTATTAATCCTTCATTGTCTGTTCTAGAACTGGTTTTTCTACAATCAAGCTTGATGGTTCTTGTTGGCTTTCCTGGAGTGTATTCTGCTGTTTTTAGCAAAACAAATGAAATAAAAAAAGAATTATATATTATGGCAACTAAAGCATTAGGGGCTGGAAAACTGCGCATTCTTTGGAAACACATTTTACCTCATCTGAAAGGTACATTACTTGTCATGTTCGTAAAAGAAATCATTCTAGTATTAACGCTTATTGGGCAACTTGGTATCTTTAATATCTTGCTTGGTGGAACCATACTACGATTAGGTGGTCCTCCCGTATATATTTCTAGAAGTATGGATTGGGCTGGACTAATTGGGCAATGGAGATCGTTCATTTATGACTATCAATGGATTCTTTATTTTCCATTATTGGCATTTATCTTCTTATTATTTTCATTTTATATGCTATCTAGAGGAATTGAAATAAAACAAAAATCAAGTCTCCGAAAATATCCATATATATAATGAATAGTTATTGCCCTATTTCCTTTAACCTTTACAACTGGTGGAAATCACACAAGGATGGCTACTCGTATGCAGCCATCCCTTCATGGTATTCCTATTCTATTTCTCTCTCGAATAAAGGATCCTAGCTTTTTTCCTCTTGTTCTTCTAATCGTACCGTAACCTTAAACAGATCACCATCGACAGCGATATCCATAAATCCCCCATGTAAGTCAATAATTGACTTAGCAATAGCTAGTCCAAGGCCAGAACCGTCTGTATGCCGTGATTCATCACCACGTTTAAATCGTTCAAATAGCTCATCCCAACGTTTTCATTTTGCTAACATGTATAAGTATAAGCAAGAATTCTTAACATAAAGGTAAGATAAAAATGAAGAATTTCTTAAGATTCTCTAAAAGTGAATGAAAAAGTAAAAAACAGACCCTCTCCCATCACCTTCTATGAACACATTTTACCATATCACCCACAAATTTTATTTCTATACTCGAAATAAATTCTTGGAAAAAAACTTGTTTTTACCTTATAATAAAGTGAAAATTATTTTTAATTATCTCATTTAAACAAAGAATTTTGACAACGGAGGTTTATTCGTGAAAACAGTCTTTTCATCGTTGAAGAACTACAAATTACCTGCTTTTGTTGCCTTAAGTCTCATGCTTGTAGAGCTTGCAGCAGAGCTATTACTTCCCTTTTTCCTTGGAAAAATGATTGATAACGGGGTTATGGCAAATGATATGAACAACATTATAATGTGGGGAAGCATTATGATTGGTCTTGCCTTATTTGCATTTATATCTGGAATTATAAATTCGTTTTTTTCTTCTCATGTAAGTTGGGGATTCGCACATGATATGCGGGAAAGATTATTTCGAAAAGTGCAGGCGTTTTCGTTCGCCAATTTAAATAAGTATCCAACCTCTGGTTTGATGACACGTTTTACAAATGATGTACGACAAATACAAAATACGATCTTTATGGCTCTTCGCATTATGGCAAAAGCGCCGTTGCTTGTTTTAGGTGGCGTGATCATGGCGTTTGTTGTAAACCCAAGATTAGCGGTTATTTTCCTAATAACAGTACCACTTCTAATTGTTTTTTTATTATGGGTGTTGAAAAAAGCAACAAAAATGTTTGATCGTGTACAACGAAGTGTCGATAATGTAAACCGGGTAATGCAGGAGAACTTAGCTGGAATGCGTTTAATAAAAGCTTTCTTCCGTCGTAATTATGAGGAAGACCGTTTTAAGAATGCTAATACGTTGTTGAAAACAAATACTCGGACGACATTTCGCTTTATCGAAGCTTCTATGCCTGTTTTATTATTCATTATGAACATCAGCATAATTGCCATTATTTGGTTTGGAAATGCCCAATCTATTGCAGGTACAACAGAAGTTGGGGATGTTGTGGCAATCGTGAACTATGCAATGCGCGTGGCCATGGCAATTTCGATGTTCTCGTTCATCATTATGGCTTTTTCTCGTACGAAAGCATCTTCGGATAGACTTAGTGCAGTACTCAATGAGGAAGTAGATTTAGCAGACAGTCATGATGCACAGCAGTCACATACCGTATCAAATGGGAAAATTGAGTTTCGTAATGTTTCATTCACTTATCCAACAACAGATGAATCTGTGTTAAATAATATCTCATTCACTGCCCATGCAGGTGAGAAACTTGCTATTATAGGTGCAACTGGCGCAGGAAAAACATCCTTATTCCAGTTAATTCCACGTTTGTATGACACAACAAATGGTGAAATTTTCATTGATGATAAACCAATTACATCCTATACATTGGAAACGTTAAGAAGAAGTATTGGTTATGTACCACAAAGCCCACTTTTATTTAGTGGACCGATTATTGATAATATTTCTTGGGGGAAAGATCATGCAACCCATGAAGAAATTCTACAAGCAGCACAAGATGCACAAATTCATGAAACGATCATGGACTTACCGAATCAATACCATACGAAAGTAGGTCAAAAAGGAGTTAACTTGTCTGGTGGACAAAAGCAACGTATATCGATTGCAAGAGCATTGATTCGTAAACCAAAAATCCTGATGCTAGATGATAGTACAAGTGCACTAGATTTAGCAACCGAGACACGTCTTCTCGAAGCGATTCAAGATGATGTAAATACGATGCTCATCATTACGCAAAAAATTTCTACAGCAATGAGAGCTGATCGAATTCTACTAATGGATTTCGGAAAAATTTTAGCCGTAGGAACCCACGACGAACTTGTTCAACAGTCTGACCTTTATCGTAAAATAGTTGAGTCACAATTTGGAAAGGAGTATCCTCATGTCGATTAAGCAGCTAAAAGAGCCTTTTCAATATAAAAAAATTCCGATTGAAAATATATCCGATGAAATAAAACAAAAGCGGGCTAAAAATACAGTCGGCACACTTAAGCGGATCTGGTCCTACTTAGCAAGGGAAAAAGCTAAACTATGGCTTGTTATTTTGATGGTTGTGTTAAGCTCTGGTTTAAGTCTTCTTGGCCCCTTCATGGTTGGGATGGCAATTGATGAATATATTGTTAAAAAAGAAGTGTCTGGGTTAGGAATGCTAGTAGTAGGTTTAATAATTGTATACCTATTCCATTCCCTCTCGATCTTTATGCAAAATTTTTGGATGGTAGGAGTAGCACAAAATACGGTTTATGACTTACGCTCAGATCTCTTCCATCAATTCCACCGTTTACCGATCTCTTATTTTGATAAACGACAGCATGGTGAATTGATGAGTAGAATTACCAATGATATCGATAATATCAATAACACGTTAAACCAGTCCGTTATTCAAATTTTTTCTAGTGTTTTAACGCTTCTCGGAACGATTGCTGTGATGATTTATTTAAGTCCGATTCTAACAGTTGTGACAATGACAATTATTCCGGTCATGTTCTTTGCAACACGCTGGATCACAAGACGAACTGGGCCATTATATAAGTTACAACAAAATGACTTAGGAGAATTAAATGGTTATGTAGAAGAAATCGTTTCCGGTCAACATGTCGTAAAAACATTTTCTCAAGAGGAACGAGTTATTGCTGAGTTTGAAGAGAAAAACAAAAAATTGAATCGTTCAGGATTTTGGGCATTGACGATTGCTGGATTTATTCCAAAAGTAATGAACATGCTTAACTTCTTAAGCTTTGGATTAATTGCACTTATTGGTGGGATTTTAGCGATTAATGGATCAGGTATTGTGACAGTTGGAATCATCGTAATATTTACTGAATATGCACGACAATTCACAAGACCACTTAATGAGTTATCGAACCAATTTAATATACTACTTTCAGCAGTTGCCGGTGCGGAACGTGTATTTCATGTCATTGATGAAGAGCAAGAAGAAACGGATGAGCAGACAGCTGTAGAATTACCAGAAACATATGGACATTTTAAATTTATTCATGTAACGTTTGGCTATGAAGATGAAACCATTTTACGTGACATTAGTTTTGAAGCGAAACCTGGTGAATCGATTGCTTTTGTAGGACATACTGGAGCAGGTAAAACAACAATTATTAATTTAATTTCACGATTTTACAATTATGATGGTGGA
Organism: Ornithinibacillus salinisoli; assembly: GCF_042684965.1. Classification (NCBI taxonomy): domain Bacteria; kingdom Bacillati; phylum Bacillota; class Bacilli; order Caryophanales; family Bacillaceae; genus Ornithinibacillus; species Ornithinibacillus salinisoli. Next base: position 32,349 of record NZ_JBHUMI010000020.1, on the reverse strand, counting down.
ACAATCACCTTAGATGGAAAAGAACTGAAAAAAATTAAACGCTCTAGTCTTCGTTCCCATATGGCTTTTGTCTTACAGGATTCTTTCCTTTTCCATGATACGATCCGTGAAAATATCCGTTATGGTCGACTTGATGCCACAGATGAAGAGGTTATCGAGGCAGCTAAAAAAGCAAATGCTCATGAATTTATCATGCAACTACCTGACAATTATGACACAATCCTCGACCAAGAAGGTAGTGGCATTAGCCAAGGGCAAAAACAGCTTCTAACTATCGCACGTGCATTTATTGCTGAACCGTCTATCCTTGTGTTGGATGAGGCTACAAGTAATATTGATACAATCACAGAGTTAAAGATACAAGAGGCACTAAAAAAATTAATGGAGGGTAGAACGAGCTTTATAATTGCTCACCGCTTGAATACAATTCAAGAAGCCGATAAAATAATCTTATTGAAACGTGGAGAAATTATGGAGCAAGGTAGCCATGATGAATTACTACAATTGAGACGTAATTATTTTGATTTATATAAAGGACAGCTACAGGAAGTTGGTAGTTGATTCATTAGGAACATGATAAACTATTATCATTAGGATTATTGAAAGTGAGGGTTACCCTTGGGACGTAAAGGAAAAATGATTGAACAAGAAATAGACAGCAATTTTTTACATGAGAAAATGACTTTAAAAATATACCAACCAGAATCATTTTCCCCATTGTATAAATACCATATTTGCATCATGCAAGATGGAAATGATTACTTTCAATTAGGTCGAGTAGCCACACTTAGTGATAAGCTACACGAAGAATTTGAAATTGAAAATACAATTTTTGTTGGCATTCATTATCAAGATCGGCATGACCGCCTCAAAAAATATCATCCGAATGGTGAGCAACATGAGGCATATGTAAAGTTTTTAGTTAATGAGGTTGTACCGTTACTAGATGATTATTTACCAACCTATCATATGGGAGGATCACGTGCACTAATGGGGGATTCACTTGCTGGAACATTAGCCCTTGTTGTTGCAAGTAAATATCCGAATACTTTTGGTAAAGTGATCATGCAATCTCCACTCGTTGACGACACTGTATTAGAAGTTGTAGAAAACGCGAAAAACCTTCAAAGTACCGATATCTATCATACAATCGGTACAAATGAAACAAGTGTACAAACAACCCTCGACCCAGAGGTTGACTTTGTTACACCAAACCGTAAGTTGAAGGAACTATTAGAGCAAAAAGGAGCAACCTACTATTATAAGGAAATCCCAGAAGGCGAGCACACATGGAAATATTGGCAAAAAGATATGCAGAACGTCTTAACAACGATGTTTAGTTAATGAATTTTCAAAATAAATAACAAATAATTCTCTTCTTTCATTGCAATTTTTGATATAATGGAAGGAAGACTATCAATTAGTGCAAGGAACAATTTCGAATAGGAGGTTTTTATATGAAATATGGTATTGCGATATTCCCATCTAAGCAAGTACAAGATGAAGCAAACTCGTATAGAAAAAGATACGACCCTCATTACGCACTGATTCCACCACATATCACATTAAAAGAAGCTTTTGAAGCTGATGAAGATACACTTGAAGAGCTGGTAATGGAGTTAAAGTATATTGCAAATGAGACGGAGCCATTTACCATTCGAATTAATAAGGTTAGTTCATTTGTACCAGTAACTAATACCATTTATTTGAAGGTAGAACCACATGAAACATTAACAGCACTGTACGAAAAAATGCACGCTGGCAAATTCCCAGATAATAAACGATACAATTTTGTCCCACACATTACAATTGGTCAAAAGCTATTAGATGACGAGTATTCAGATGTATTTGGAAGTTTAAAAATGAAGGACTTCCAAATCGAAGATCCCGTAGACCGCTTCCAACTATTATATCAGTTAGATAATGGATCATGGACGGTATACGATTCATTTGTATTTGGGAAGGAATCCGTGTGAAGGTTAAAATCGTTGAAACAAACCTAGAAAAAGAACATGCTTTTCATGTACGCACCATTGTATTTGTGGAAGAACAAAACGTATCACCGGAAGAAGAATTAGATCAACATGATGCAGAAGCGATTCATTTTATAGGCTATGAAGAAAATCAGCCTATTGCAGCAAGCCGACTTCGCTTGGTTGATGGCTACGGAAAATTAGAACGTATTTGTGTGCTAAAGGAATATCGAGGAAAATCATTCGGTAAACAGATAATCAAGTCAATGGAAGATGTTATTTCCGAAAAAGGATATACAAAAGTCAAATTGAACGCACAAACCCATGCAGAAGAATTCTATAAACGTCTCGGCTATCAAACAGTATCTGGAGAGTTTATGGACGCAGGTATCCCGCATGTCACGATGATAAAAGAATTAGATTAGATCGCTATTATAGCGGTCTTTTTTATTTATGGGGGATTCTCTCACTCATGTAACCGATGTTCCCGCTCATGCGTAAGATGTTCTCGCTCATGCTCTCCCACCTCAGTATAATGAACTCGTACCTAGGTCTATTCCCCTACACATCCTTTTTAATATGCAATTATGCATGTCTTTTAACTTCTCGGACATATTAAGAAGGTAATTTTCTAAATAGGGGGACTTCTAAATTGGATCAATTTTCACCTATGTTTCTAGAAACACTTTTTGGGTTTGTATGTTTATTTGCAATTACAAAAATACTTGGAAAAACTTCCATCAACCAAATCACTCCATTTGATTTTGTTTCAGCATTAATATTGGGTGAGTTAGTTGGTAATGCTTTATTTGATAAAAATGCAGGTATTCTTGATATAGGCTTTGTAATTATTCTTTGGGGTGGATTGTTATTAATTGTCGAAATCATAACACAAAAGTTCAAAGGATCACGAGGATTTCTAGAAGGAAAACCTGCCATTGTTATACAGAACGGGCAACTTGTACGTGAAGTCATGAAAAAAAATAGACTAGATGTAAATCAGCTTCAACATTTATTACGGGAAAAAAATGTATTTACGATGAAAGAAGTGCAATTCGCCATACTCGAAACAAATGGTACTGTTTCGGTACTTAAAAAGTCAGACTATCAAACACCGACAAGACAAGATATAAATTTAGCTCCTCAAGAAGTAAAATTGGCCACGACTTTAATAAATGATGGAGAAATAATCTATGATAACCTTCAAGAATTAGATCTAACGGAAGAGTGGTTGTTAGAAGAAATGGTGAAACAAGGTTATACTCATGTGAAGGATGTTTTTTATGCAGAATATACGAAAGGGAATAAATTATTTCTCCTCCCATTTTGAACAATAAGAACAATATCTTAATTTTAAATTCCTATTCCTTAAGAAATAAGTTGGTTCATAACCTTTGACCAGTGCTGGATATAAACACCTACCCATGTTTTTTCGAGTTCTTTTACACGAAGATAAAACTAGTTTTAACAGAGCGATCTCGGAGTTTTCTGTCTGTGGCACTGATACGTATCCCATTTATGGAAGCATGATAAAAAATGTGAAGCAAAATATGATTTACTGAGAATTTTAAAAGTTGGGGGAGCAAAAAGATTGAGCACTCTACCTAGAATGCTCAATCTTTTTTTCGTGGAGATAAAACCACCAATTATAAGTCATGTTGTTTATAATATATGATTCACATATTTACCTTTACCAGTCACCTTTGCATACTGCAGGTTTACCTTGGGTTCGGACATTGTTTTAGAAGCATCTGCTGCTTTATCCTTTGCATAACCATTTTTTTTACTAATTTCCTCATATTGTGTTTCCAATACGACTTTAAAAGGCTTCTCAATCACATACGGATTACGCCTTACCTTTGCAACTCGCTTTTGATAATCATTATATTCATGTTGTTGGATCGGTAAAATGTATCCCACAATAACCATCCCCTAACATATTTATTATATTATTTCGAGTCTAAAGCTTGCTTTATGACCGTTTATTTATTTATATTACCCTTTTTTTCAGAAAATTACTCCATCTTTTTTTCTAATTCTTTAATCCAGTCCTCGATTGTTTGCATATTACTTAGAAAGGAGTCATTCCATTTATCCATATCCTTTTCATAATCCTGCATTTTCTTTTCCGGCCGTTGAAACCATTTTTCATTTTTATCTAGATGCTTATCTATTGCTGCAAAATGTTTTAGCCATGGAATCTCTTTTCTTCTCCCCATTTCCACCCTCCTCTGATACAAGTAAAAAAAGAAATGCAGCCGAGTTAAAGCTGCATTACATACTTAAAAAAAGTTATTTCATATTAAATCCAAGAAAAAGGTCTTCTGTCATCCTTACGATCATCTCGATCATCACGGTCAGCCCCAACAAAATCTTTACTGCTGGATTCTAACACCTTATTATCTGATTCAAAATCCTCCACATCGTCACGAAGGTCACGTTCACGACCTAATCCCCCAAAAAACGGATCTCGCTCTCGACGTTTCTGTGGTTCTATATATACATTGTCTGCCTTAATGACTAAATCTTTCACACGTATTACTTTTTTATTTTCAGACATTGAATAGTCACTCTCCCTATAGAATTTTAGTCGATATTAGTCTATGCCTTAATTTTTATACGGTATAGACAGGTGTCTATATTCTGGCTCAAAAGTACGATGTTTTTCTTATTTAATTATGTTAAAACCCTATTTAGTAAAAGGCTAAAAAACCAAACACATGCCCACACCATAAAGCCATTCGTACATATTCTATTAAGGACAATACGTCAATAAGGATATAGAAAGGAGAAATATTTCATGGGTTGTGGATGCAGAAAAGAAGGTGCAGCTGGTACTGGTAACTGCGTATGTGATATTTTACGTGAAATCGTAGACGCTCAAAGCGATGTGGTGGAAAATTGCTGTGATACTAGTTGTGAACAATCTATTAATGAATTGCTAGGGGAGACTGATCCAGGTAACGGATTGGATACAGTACCAGTAATCTTGTACTGTAAGGATAGTTGCAAGCCATTTAAAGGATTTGGTGCGAATCGAGATAATGGAATTGGCACAATAGGTGAACTAAAAGCAAGCTTTGTTTTCCGTGTTAAGCGCGTAGACGAAGATTGCTGTGCAGTTTTAGAATTGTTAAGAACGCCTGGAGATCCTTGCACTTGTGATCACTTAAAAGATCCTTGTGACCAAGACTTAAGCGAGCTAGAGAACACTGGAATTTGTATTACAGTAGACCTAGACTGCTTCTGTCACGTAACATGTTTACCAGCAATTTCTGTAATTGATTAATCCTTTTAAAAACACCATTGGAAATTTTCCAATGGTGTTATTTCTGTCTTGAGCTAAAACCCTAACATCCGAACATCTTTTATATGTTCCAATGGAATGGAAACATTTCTCCTACCTGACCTCATCAATACAATATCCTCTGAAAATTTAACAACAATTCCCCGATGTGAACGTTCATCCGTTTTAATTTCACATCTTTTTTTGGGCGTATGCCTCGGTGTTTCTGCAAAGTATTCTATTTTTTCCTTTATGGACATGTCTTTAAATTTAGGTTTTTCCCCTTGTTCATCTTCCTCCTGTTCAGACAGAAATTCTTCTAATTCTTCATTTTTATTTTCTGTAATTGTGTTCTTCGTTGGTTTTGGCTTTTTATCACTAAGCTGCTCTATAAATTTATTTCCTATTGATCGTTTAGGTATTGGTTTTGTCAGACGTTTTTTAACATCTTGTTCTTGTGTTGCAGCTTCTGCATTTTTATTATATGTGGAATACTGTGATTGCATTTTTGCGCCAGAACGCTTGAGTGTAGGCTGATCAATATACATTAACGGGGCATTTGCATATTTCTTTTTACCCATTAGACATCTCTCCTTTATATACATTTATTCAACTCATTATATGAACCCAGAAATTGAAACGTGTTAAGGGGAGATGGATTGCTGCTATGTTTTTAGTGCTAAGACTTTATCTCTTCAAATTACCCAAAACAAAAAGCCTCTCCAAGAGAAGCTTTTCGTACTTAAGTTAATAAATTCATAAATGCAGTTGCAATTCCAAAGTATATTAAGATAGATATAATGTCATTGATTGTTGTAATGAATGGTCCTGACGCTACAGCTGGATCGATTTTCAACCTATCCATAAGGAGAGGAACTAGTGAACCAGCAAGCGTAGCTACAACTAATGCTGCCATAATCGATATTCCAACAAGTAATCCTAAATAAAAATTGTCGTACCAAAGAAAAATCACAACTGTTATGACTATTCCACAGACAGTACCTGTAATGAGACCAGTCCCCGCTTCTCGTAGAATTAAGCTTAACTTCCCACTATTACCATACTCTCCTGTAGCCAACCCTCTTACTGCCACAGCAAGCGCCTGAGTACCAGTGTTTCCTGCCATTCCGGCGATTAGAGGAATAAAGATTGCTAAATAGCCTACTTCATTTAGTGTATTTTCGAACTGTCCAATCAGGCTTGCTGTTAACATCCCTAAGAATAAGAGAATAATTAGCCATGGTAGTCTTTTCTTTGCTGCTGTAAATGAGTTCCCATCTGGTCGATCTACATCGGCTATCCCTGCCAATTTGGAATAATCATCACTCGCTTCCTCATCGATAACATCTAAAATATCATCGACGGTAATAATTCCAAGTAGGTGTTTTTGAAAATCAACTACGGGAACGGCTAGAAAATCATAATCACGTATCATATGTGCTACATCCTCTTGATCGTCAGCAACGGATACATGTACAATTTTTTCATTCATAATATCCTCAATTAACGTATCGAAATCAGAAATGATTAAGTCACGTAAGGAGACAACACCAACAAGTCGCTTATCTTCATCAACAACATACATATAATATATTGTTTCTGCATCTGGTCCTTCTTTTTTTAGTTGATCCATAGTTTGTTTTACAGTTTGTGTTTTATAAACCGAGATAAATTCGGTTGTCATAATACTACCAGCTGTTTTTTCTTCATAATGTAATAGCTGCTTTATCTCATCTGCAGCTTCTTTTTCCATTATCGTTAAAAAACTGGCAACTTTGTCTTTTTCCATCTCATTTAATATATCTACTGCATCATCAGTTGCCATATCTGAGAAAACCATCGCAGCAAAGCTCGGATCCATCTCCGTAAAAAATGCTTCAATATCCTCTAGGTCGATATGTTCCATAAGGTCAGAAATTTCCTCAGGAGACAGGTACGTATAAACCTTAAACCGATCTTCTGGTTCTATTTCCGTAAAAAATTGTGCCTGTTCATATGGATGCAAATCTAAAAAAGAATTACGAAATTCTTCTATTCTTTCTTTCTCAAGCGCATGTTGGAGTGCTTGGATTAGTTTATCTTGTGTATTGTTCTGTTCCATCAGTTATATCCCTCCCCAAAATCACTCTAATAGTTATAACATATGTCTAAAAAATATTATACTAATAAGATATATTCTATTTTCCACTTAAAAAAAGTAAAGAAATCGTGTAAAATTGATATGAACTACTTTTTACCTTTGGAACGACCTAGATTAACAGAAAGTAAGGTTACAAAATGAATAACTTAAAAAATAATATTGATTATACATTACTATTTATTGTATTTCTTATCGGCCTTGTCAGCTTATTTACGCTATATACCATTACGCCAAGTCTACCAGCAAAATATGACAGTTCAAATTTCCTTTTTCAACAATTAGTTTGGTACGTAGCCGGCGGTTTTGTTATTACCCTTATTATGCTGATCGATTATGATAGATTTAGACAATTGACCTGGATTATTTATGGTGTAGGTATGACCATGTTACTTATGCTTTTCTTTCGTTTTCCAGCAGCAATCGTTCATGAAGCCAATAATGCTGTAAGTTGGTTTAAAATTCCTGTGATGGGTACATTACAACCTGCTGAATTTATGAAAGTGATCCTTGTATTAACGATCGCACATGTTATATATATCCATAATGAAAAAAATGTAAACCGAACAATCAAAAGTGATTTATTGCTATTAGCCAAGATTTCAGCTGTTTCTCTTCCTCCGATGGGACTGATAGCCGTCCAACCTGATTTAGGCGGCCTGTTAGTTTTAGCTGCAATAGCCGTATTCATGACACTGGTCTCAGGGATTAAATGGCGAATTATTTTATCCATTGTCCTACTTGGTATAGCTGCAGTTGCTTTAATTATTGTAGCATATTATATGTTCCCAGATTCGATTGCAACTTTTTTAGAAGAGTCTGTGTTCAAACATGTGTCCAGTCGTTTTTATGGATGGATCAGCCCAGAGCAATATTCTGACTCAGGTTATCAACTAATTCTAGCTATGCTTGCGATAGGATCAGGTCAATTGTTTGGCAAAGGTATGCAAACAATGGAAGTATATGTACCTGAACGTCATACAGATATGATATTTACTGCGATTGCAGAACAATTTGGTTTTATCGGTGCCAGTATAGTAATAGCCTTATTCTTCTTTCTTATTTATCGTCTCATCCATATCGCTATTCTTAGTAATGATAGTTATGGCAGCTATTTAGTTACAGGAATGATCGGAATGTTTGCCTATCAAATATTCCAAAACATAGGTATGTCTATCCAATTACTTCCTATTACTGGGTTACCACTTCCATTTCTTAGCTATGGTGGAAGTTCAACCCTAACATACCTCATTGCTATCGGTATTGTCTTGAACGTTCATTCTCGAACAAAAAAATATATGTTTGAATGAGGTGAGGATAGGTAAAACTATTCTCATCTTTTTCATAAGCTGATTTTTGAAGATTGTTTTTTTTATTAGTAATGAATATAAATCATAATTTATATAAAATGCGACATAACTTTTGCGTAGATTTACTTTCACAGTCTAATTCAATAGTGTGCTACAAAACCGCTCCGTCAGAATACTTCGCTTTCCGTGGGCACGGCCTCAGCCTCCTCAGAAGAAAACCACTTCTTCCGGGGTCTTCGGACACGTGCTGTTCCCACAGGAGTCTTCGTATTCTGCCTCCGCTGATGGTGATTTCTTGTTTAAAGAATAGTCTTACTACTTCACTAGCGTAGGAAATACACGAAGACTCCTTGAAAAAGAAAAGCGCTTTTTCTGCGTGCGATGTGTCGCTGACGTAGCGTTCCATGTCCTGCGGGAGAATAGGCATCGGTGAGACCCACAGTGCGTAGCACGAGGAGGATCACCAGCCGCCCGCGGAAAGCGAAGTGTATTTCCGAAGCGGTGTTGCGAGCGTTATATTAATTCACAATTTGTAGTCAGAGCAATTTTTGATATGTTCCTGCACATTTTACATCAAAATAGCAGCACAAGACGAAATATAACTTTTCATATTACATTAAGAATGGAGTGATAAATGATGAAAATTGATGTGATCGGTGATGTTCATGGATGTTATGATGAATTATGTTCACTTTTTCATGAACTAGGCTATCAACAGGAAAATAATATATATTCCCATCCCGACATCCGCCTTCCCATTTTTGTTGGCGATATAACAGATCGTGGACCCGCTTCTATCCAAACCATTCGGCTAGTCTATGAAATGGTTGTGGAACAAAAAAAGGCGAAATACGTACCAGGTAATCATTGTAATAAGCTGTATCGTTTCTTTCTAGGAAATAATGTTCAACAAAAACATGGTCTTGAAACAACAGTTGCTGAATTCAAAAGCTTGGATACCAAGATGCAAGAGAAAGTGCGTAATCAATTTATAACACTTTATGAACAAGCCGAATTATATTTAACTATCCCCGAAGCAGATTTAATTGTTGCCCACGCAGGGATAAAGGAATCCTATATAGGTCGTTACGATAAAAAAGTAAAGACTTTTGTATTGTATGGTGATACTTCTGGGGAATTTGATGATGATGGGCGTCCCATTCGACGGGATTGGGCAATGCAATACAATGGAGATCGTTGGATCGTATACGGGCATACACCAGTTCAATCCCCTCGTATCATTAATAAAACGATTAATATCGATACAGGCTGTGTATTTGGCAATACACTTACTGCATTTCGACTTCCCGAAGAAAAAACGGTCTCAGTTCCTTCTAACCAACCATTTATAAAAGAGAAATTCCGCTCATTCCCTGAGGATTAAAGGTTCATTAACCTGTGCATATCCTCTGGAATAGCGGATGTAAATGTCATACATTCTTTAGTTGTAGGATGTTCAAATGTTAATTGAGAACAATGCAATGCCTGGCGGTTTAACTCGGTCTTCCTTCCACCATATAAATCATCTCCAGCTAGCGGGTGACCAGCGTGTGAAAAATGGACTCGGATTTGATGGGTTCTTCCGGTTTCCAACTCAATTTCTACCAAAGAATGGGATTTGTATTCCTTCTTAACTGTGTAGTGGGTTATAGCTCTCTGCCCTTCTGCACTGACTACACGTTCAATGATAGACCCTTCTTTTCTTCCAATATTCCATTTCATAGTCCCTTTTTTCCGGTCCATTATCCCTTCCACAATCGCAAAGTAACTTCGCTTTACAAGTCCTTGCTTTTGAGAATCTGATAAAATAGAATGGCTATATCTGTGCTTGGCTATTAATAGTAATCCTGAGGTATCTCGATCTAATCTTGTCACTACATGGACGGTATATGGAACATCATGCTTTTGATAATGAGCCAATACCCCATTTGCTATCGTTCCAACTCGATGATGCGGTGATGGAATGGTCGCAACTCCAGCCTGTTTTTGGATTACTAAAACAGCCTCATCCTCATAAACGATGTCTATAGGGACATTCTCCGGAACCATATTTATACCCTTTTGTTCTTTTGGAAATCGTACAGTCAATCTATCTCCAAGTTGTAACTGGTATCTTACAGTTTTCGGTGCATCATTCACAAGAATCTGTCCCCCATCATGAATGATTGCTTTTAATATCCTTTTGGAAAAATCCTGTTCTTTCCTTAAAAAGTCTCGTATCAGGATCCCATCATACGTTTTTGTGATCATCCATTCCACCATGTATCACCTACGATATTTCTTTTATTTTTTTTCTGATCGATTTTCTTCCGACACAAAGGAGTCACGGACCCTATTCCAAAATGGAAACGGACGAAACCTGGCAAACCTGATTTTTTCCTTAGCTACTCGACACTGAATTGATTTTACATTCGTATAGTTTTTCGTGACATGATCAATTGTTATTAAAAAACTACGATCCACGATGGGCTTTAATAAGCATGTATGATGTTTTGGCAAAATTAGTGGAGAACCAATTGTTCGGAATACACGATTGTTAATCGAAGCCATTTCAGTCAATTGGATTGCTTCAAGTGTTGGATGAATAATTCCCCCTCCAAGCGCCTTATTATAAGCAGTACTTCCAGATGGTGTAGAGATACATAAGCCATCACCACGGAATGTTTCAAAGCGTTCCCCTTTAATTTCAACATCAAAAACAACTGATCCATCTGGGGTTTTAATGGTAGCCTCATTTAAAGCTAGAAAGCGATCCTCATTACCACCTGATTTCGCTCGTATAATTACTTCCAAAAGGGGATATTCAACAACTTGATATGGTGTTTTTGCAATTTCAATTATTAGCTTTTCTAATTCATCTGGTACCCAATCTGCATAAAACCCCAAATGCCCGGTATGGACCCCGATAAACGCCGTTTTGTCCAATCGATGAACATAGCGATGGAAGGCTTCTAAGAATGTCCCATCTCCACCTACTGAAATAACAAGGTCTGGTTCCTTGCGGTCATATTCTAAATCGAATTCTGTTAAGTAATTTTTCATTGTTGATTTGATTCTTTCTGATCGTTCGTCACCTTTTGATACAATTTTAAACTTCATCAGTACAATCCCCCTTTTGAGTAACTTTTTTTATGTATGAACCGCCTAGATACGGCGAAAAACTCGTTGAGCTTCACGAACTTCACTCTTTATTTTAGACATTTCTTCATCTAATTTGAAGGCTGCTTCTGCAGCTCTTTGTAAACGATTTTTTATTTCTTCCGGAATCGCCCCGTCATATTTATAATTTAAAGAATGCTCATTGATTGCCCAAAAATTCATCGCAAGCGTACGAATTTGAATTTCTGCTAAAATAATCTTCATTCCGCTAATCGTTTCTACGGGATATTCAATAATCATATGATAAGAACGATACCCACTTATTTTTTTCCTCGCAATATAATCCTTTTCCTCCACGATTGTTAAATCATTTCGTGAACGGATCATTTCTACGACAGTGTAAATATCATCAACGAATTGACAAACAACCCGTACTCCAGCAATATCCTGTATTTCCTGATCAATTTCATCTAATGGTATAGCTTTCTTCTCAGCCTTTTCAATTATACTAGGTACTGGCTTAACTCTACCTACTACGAACTCAATTGGTGAATGCTTTGATTCGTATTCAAACTGAGCACGCATTCCCTTTAGTTTAACTTTTAATTCTTTTACAACTTGTGAATAAGGTGCAAGTATAGCTTCCCAATTCATTTTTTAACACCACCTGAACATCTTACATTCGATATTTTTATTTTACCATACTATATGCAAATGGATAATCTTTGCATAAATCCATTTCATTCGCCATAATCAATTAATAATCAATTTATTAATAGTTGGAGGATTACATCATGCAGGAGATAGAAATTGAATTTAAAAATTTATTAACCAAAGCTGAGTTCGACCGCTTATTATATCGTCTCCCTTTTCCGGAAAAAGTTGATAAACAAACAAACTTTTACTTCGAAACGAAGGATTTTGCACTAAAACAACAACATGCAGCATTACGAATCCGCGAAAAAAATGGCGAATATCGTTTAACTTTGAAAGAACCACACCCAAACGGACTGCTTGAAACACATGATGTATTAACAAAATCAGAAGCCAGTGAGTGGCTAAACGGAAACTGTGTTGCAAAAGAATATACAGCTAACCAATTAAGCAAGTTAAACATCTCACACAATGGCCTCAAATATTATGGAAGCTTGACCACAGAACGCAGAGAATATAAAAAGGATCAATTATTGTATGTTTTAGACTACAGTACTTATAATAACCAAGAAGATTACGAATTGGAAATAGAAGCCACTGATGAAAAAAATGGACTTCAAGCTTTCCATACATTGTTACAGGAATTAGACATTCCAAAACGAAAAACACCGAATAAGATTCGAAGATTTTTTGCAACATTAAAAAAATAAGGAATATTAAAATCTCATTTAATCAGATAATTTGCTCAATGCTAGTTTCGTTGCTACAATGTAAACAACTATTTTTTAATCTGAATAGATGGAACAATAGATAGAGATAACGATAAAGGTAGACTGATTCCTTACTTTCGTTGAAGGAGAAATTTTATGACATCACCAGGAACGATATTTGAAGCAATTGGTGGCTTTGAAACCGTAGAACGATTAGTAACTGCATTTTATAAGAGAGTTGGCAAACATCCGAAATTAACACCAATATTTCCCGATGATTTAACCGAAACCACTAGAAAACAGAGTTTGTTTCTAACACAATTTTTCGGTGGTCCACAACTCTATTCAGAAGAATTTGGTCACCCAATGTTGCGGAGACGCCATTTACCTTTTGAAATTACGCCATCGAGAAAAGATGCTTGGTTAGCGTGTATGGATGCTGCATTAGATGAAGCAAACATTGAAGAACCATATCGTACAGCTATATTTGAGAAGTTAACAATGACAGCCCACCATATGATGAATACACCAGAAAAGTAGAAAGGAGAATCGATGTGAGCTGGAACCATGCCGAGCTAGAAAGCTCCAATCAGACAAACACATCGCCTAAATATAGCTACGTTGTCAATAAACCGATTGAAATTTATGTTTTCATTGATCCTTTATGTCCAGAATGCTGGTCATTAGAGCCGTATTTAAAGAAACTTTCTATGGAATTCGGTCGTTTTTTTACAATCTATCCTATCGTAGGTGGTTATTTAAATCCACTGACAAAAGATAAATTTGATCAACCAAAAAAACTAAAGGATATTTGGGAAAAAACAGCGAAGCGAACAGGTATGAGCTGTGATGGAGATCTATGGATTGAAAATCCTATTAACTCTCCAAAGATCGCTTTTTTAGCTATCAAAGCTGCAGAGCTTCAAGGAAAGCGAGCAGGAAGAGTATTTTTGCGTAAGATTCAAGAGAGTGTATTTCTTAATAAACAAGATATATCAAGCGAAAAGGTATTAATGCAATGTGCAAACCAGGCTGATCTTGATTTAAATGAATTCAAAAATGATCTCTACTCGCCTTCAGCAAAAAAAGCTTTGCAATGCGACTTAAAGCTTACGAACGAAATGGAAGTAGATTACACACCTACCATTGTATTTTTCAATCAAAATGCAGAGGAGCAAGGATTAAAGATTTCTGGACTTTATCCATATGATATTTACGTACGTGTTTTAAGTGAAATGTTGCAAAAGAACCCTATTCCTTCAGAAAAACCATCATTAGAAGATTTCATTACCTACTATGACGTTGTAGGAAGTAAGGAAATCGCCGTTGTTTATAACTGGTCAATAACAAAAGCTGAACGGGAAATGAAGAAACTACAGTTACGACAAAAAGTAGAAAAGATACCTGCAAAGTATGGTTCATTTTGGAAAAGAAATAAATAGCAATTATACTAATTAAATGCAAAAAAAAAAGATATACGGGGCAGCGTATATCTTTTACTTTTCTCTCTTCTTTGTATAAAAACAAAGGGGGATGGGAGAAAGTTTCAAGATCAAACAAAGGGGTTTTGTTTTGTATTGTGAGTCATCTCACACGTATAATATATCAACATTCAAGAGCTTACGCAATATTTTTGTGCATCTTTTCACAAAAACGTCACTTCTAATTCATATTTTCGAAACATATACTATGAATACTAGAGTTGAATCATATTTAGTTAGGAGGAGATCGTGTGAAAGAAGTACTTCCCTTTTTATTCCTTGTGCTAACCATTTTTGCATTTTTTTTAAATTTACTAGGTCTGATGCAGTTAATTCCACTTTATTTCACATTACCACTCTTCTTCTTTTCCATTTATTTCACTATATTTTCGTTCACGCACAGGGATGCATACCGCGGGAGAATGCGATAGTTATGTTGTAGCATTCAGATTATATCTGTGGATTTTCAATTTGAAACGAAATCACAAACCAAAAAAACCACCAACTCCAGTGCATTTGTACACAGAGTTGGTGGTTCCTTCTTTATTTCAACAGCATTTTTTCCATTTCTTCTAGTTTTTCTTCGAAGACGGCAAGCGCATCTAGAATTGGTTGTTTTGATGTCATGTCAACACCAGCAGTTTTCAATACTTCTATAGGATAGTCACTGCTACCTGCTTTTAAGAAGTCTAGATAGCGGTCTACAGCACCTTCTTCACCTTCTAGTATTTTACTAGCTAATGCAGTTGCTGCAGAATATCCAGTAGCATACTGATATACATAGTAATTCATATAGAAATGAGGAATTCGCGCCCATTCCAGGCCAATTTCTTCATCAGAAACAACATCATCCCCAAAGTATTTCTTATTCAAGTTGTAGTAAATTTCCGTTAATTTATCTGCTGTCAATGCTTCTCCTTCTTGAGCACGTTGATGTATCTCGTGTTCAAATTCAGCAAACATTGTTTGACGGAATACAGTTCCACGGAACCCTTCTAAAAAGTGGTTTAGAATATATAGCTTTTGTTTTTCATCATCTAGGTTAGTTAATAGGTAATCATTTAGAATTGCCTCATTACATGTAGAAGCAACCTCAGCAACAAATATAGAATAGTTACCATAACGATATGGCTGATTTTTTCTTGTATGATAACTGTGTACGGAATGGCCAAATTCGTGAACAAGCGTAAACAGATTGTTTACATTGTCTTGCCAGTTCATTAGAATATAAGGATTTGTACCATAAGTACCAGAGGAATATGCTCCACTGCGCTTTCCTTTATTTTCTTCTACGTCAACCCAGCGATTTTCAAAGCCTTCTTTAAGTATATTTACATACTCTTCTCCAAGTGGCTTTAAGCTTTCTAGCGTATATTCTTGTGCTTGTTCGTAAGAAATCTTCATCTCCACATCTTTTACTAACGGCGTATACATGTCGTACATATGCAGTTCATCTACACCTAAAACCTTTTTACGTAATTTCGCATAGCGATGTAGAAGTGGTAATTTCTCATTTACAGCCTCTACTAGATTATCATATACCTGCTCGGGAATATTATTATTATCTAGAGCTGACTGTCTTGCGGAATCGTAATTACGAACTTTCGCATTAAAATTATGCGTTTTAACTACTCCACTAAGTGTTGATGCAAATGTGTTTTTAAATTCACCATACCTAGCGTACATTGTTTTGAAAGCCTCTTCACGTACACGGCGGTCTTTTGATTCTAGGAACCCAACATAACGCCCGTGTGTTAGATCTACCTCTTCTCCTTCTTCATTCTTTACAGAAGGAAAAGTTAAATCAGCATTATTTAACATACTAAATGTTTTTGAAGCAGCTGACATCGGATCAGAAGCTTCCGCTAGTAACTCCTCTTCACGTTCACTTAACACATGATCTCGTTGTCTTGTGATTTCATTTAACGTATGCTCATACACTTTTAATTCTTCTTTTTCTTCTAAGAAGCTTTTAAGTTTAGATTCATCTATCGCTAAAATCTCAGGCACAAGATAACTCATGGAGCTTGATGCTATAGTTAATACATTCTCTGCTTTTGAATTTAACGCTTGATAAAATGAATTCGTCGTATCCTGGTCATAACGCATATGCGCATATGTATACAATTTTCCCAAACGTTCTGATATTTCATCTTGTAATCTTAATACTTCATACAATGTATCCGCTGAGCTATCCAATTTTCCTTGGTAAGTAGTAACCTTTGGAATATCATTTTTTAAGTTTTTTAATTCCGTTTCCCATGCCTCATCTGTTTCGAAAATATCTTCGAGTCTCCACGTATTTTCTATAGGTACTTCACTTCTTTTTTGAAGTTCTTTTGCAGATTTTGCCATCGTAACTCCTCCTTTTTCTTTCTATACTATGTTAATTCGACATGTATAAAAATATTCCTTTAAAAAAGACTACATTATTTAGTATAACGAAATAGTTGGGAATCATGCTTCTATTTTGCTCAAAATGTTTAGATTAATTGATACAATAATTGCTTGTCCCCTTTTATCGCTTCCTCAAGATGATTGTAAAAATGTATTTCTCGTACTTTTTGATACTGTAAATTAGAAACGGGTTTTATTAGGTTTAAGTGACATAATAGTTGAAGGTACTGATTAATAGGGCTTTCAATGCTGTGGAATAACGGATAATTGATTCGTGGAAAATAATGATTTTTTAACAGGTGGGAGCAATTCCCGATTGAAAATTGTTTGCCGGTAGAAAGTGGCTCCAAGATCTCCATGACTAGTCTGCTTTGCCAATCCCATGGCTGCGACTTCATTAGGAATTGGGAGGCTACTGGAAGATATATAATAGATGGTAAGTTATCAATATATTGCCCCTTAGCGTATAACCATTGATACCACGCTAACTCCTTTCCTCTAGGGCGTATTCGACGTTGCACACGAAACCTCTTTTTTTCATTCTCCCAATGGCTCATCAATTCTACCCTTGTAAATGCATCATATTGAAATATGTTACGGAAACGTATTTGATCTAGCTTTAAAAAGCGAAAATTTGAAAGAACTTTACTTTTTCTGGTTTCATACATATCTTGGGCGGTGATTAGTAGATTTGTAGTGGGGTCAAAATAATAGAGGTAACGCTGATGAGTACTGTTAAATTGATGTAAAAACTGAAGAGTAAATTGATCGACCTGTAGATGTTTTTTTCCATTTCGTTGAAAACGATTAGCACCAATTATCCACAAAGGAGAAATATTCGCTTTTCGATAGCCCTCATTTCGCTTATGAACCTGATCAATTGGTATTCGTGCACATTGAAATTCAATTGCAATTTTCTTCGCATTTATCATTAGTAATATATCCGGCCGTTGATTAATACTAGAAATGTATGGCTCTAATAAAACGTTGTACCCTTGCTTATTCAACCAATGATAAAGCAAGAGTTTCCCCTTCTCATGATATGCTCCCTCGCCTCCTTCATTTGCTGGACAATTTACTTTTGAACGATGTGCAAAATGTGGCATGATTTGAGTACCAGCTTTAATAATTACTTCCTCATTACAAGTCGGACAATAAAATCGCTTCGTTTTTTTCAGTTCTTGAATCTCACTACGTGAAAGCGTGTAAAGCATTGTCACGATTCCTAATTGTGATTTTGCTTGTAGCAAATGTAACACCTCCTACGTTTACTATTCGCTTTCGTTGATCATTTTCCTGCAAAAAAGCAAAAAAAAAGACACCTTCATGATCAAGGTATCTATACTTCAGGCGGGAAATATTCTCTAACCTGAGAGAAAGTATTTGCAGCAAATATCTTTTTACCATATTCCTCTAAGAAATATACCGTAACATCAGAGTCATCTGCAAACTCCAAAACTCTACTAATGATATCCTCTTGTTTACTTTCATCAGCATCTTCATTCGAGAATTCCATATATAAATAATATTTATTATTAAACGAGTATAACGCTTCCTCAATGCTACCTGTCTCTTCTTGAAAGGAGTGACTTAATTGTATAACATCTTCAAAATCCTGGAAGCTAACGATAATCCATAAATTAGAGTCATCTTCTTCATCTACAGAGTCTTCATCGGTAATACTTTTACCGAACTTTTCTTCTAACAGATTTTCAACTTTTTCATCAACAGGAATATCAATTGTATTTCCGTCATCAATTGGAAGCTCTAGATTTTCTCCATTTTTGGATAATTGAGCTTTCGTTACAATTATTTCTAACCCTTTATCTAATGCTTGAACTTGAATCCATAATGGACCTTCCACTTGAAAATCTTCTTTATAATTTAATTCATCCATCATTTGCCAAAATAATTGCTCGCTACGTTCACGGTTATACCAAATTTCTTCTCTCTGAAAACCACGATCTTCAATGTCCCCATAAGAAATATAAAATTTAACCGTATTTTCATTAATTCTCTCTATTTCCATATCTGCACTTCTCTCCCTTCATTTGTTGTTAGGTCGAAGAGGCTCATCTTCATCTATCCTGTAATCACGGTGTGATTATTATTCTTATTTATAATTGTATGATAGCATATTGCTTTTTGAAAATTAATATGCCTATAAATTGAAACACATTTTAGTGGTGAGGATTCCAACGCCACTAACATTTAGTTGAACCAATCAAAACTTTCTGGTTGTTGCTCCACGCATACTATCTACTTTTTAAGTAGTACGGTGTTTCTTACTACCAGTTACCTGCGAGTTAATACAATTATTTAAAGTTTAATTTTAACTTATTTAAGTCATTTTGTCATCAAAAAAGAGAAATAAAAGCGTAGACCTACAGAATGTGATCTACGCTTTTCATTTTTATTATGTTTGTATGTTGGTACAAATCATTAGTTAACCAATCGTTGGGCTTCGCGTAATTGAAATGTACGTACTGTCCGTGGTAAAAATCTACGGATCTCATCTTCGTTATATCCAACTTGCAGACGCTTTTCATCAAGAATAATTGGTCTTCTTAATAGTCCAGGGTTATTCTGAATTAGATTAAATAATTCTTTTAAAGGTAGCTGTTCAATGTTGACGTCTAATTTTTGGAATACCTTTGAGCGTGTTGATATAATCTCATCCGTTCCATCTTCAGTCATTCGTAATATTTCCTTTATCTCATCCAATGTTAAGGGATCGGAAAATATATTTCGCTCTTTGAATGGAATATCATGCTCTTCCAACCATGCTTTTGCTTTCCTGCAAGATGTACAACTTGGTGAGGTATAAAGTGTAACCATGAAACTTCACTCCTCAATCTAATGTTTATCATCATTTCATAAACATTTATTACTTATTAAATTAAAATAAGTTTAAATAACCTCTATGTATAAGTATACTATAATTGTCAAGCAAAAGGTAGAGGATTTCCAAGAAAAATTGGTTATTTTCTAGATGTTCACAAAATGTTTGCATTTAATTGTAACATACCCTAAATCCTTCTCAATTAAACATTTATTTGAAAAAATATTAGAAGTTTATAACCTGCCTCCCCACCTTCTTGTCCTTCACCCTATTCCTCTCATTTGTATCCGCTTACATGTTATGAAATCTAACATTACTCGCATTCACTTCTTGAAATAATTCAAATAATTCTCTAAAAACACTTGATTTTTCCTTGTTTTAATTTTATGATAATTTATATTACTTAATATGTTAGGTAATCTAACATAAAGAAAGGATGAGTTTTTAGTGAAGAAGATTGAAGCAATTATTCGCCCAGAAAAGTTTCAAACACTTCGAGACGAACTTTCTTCTGTCGGTATTGGTGGATTGACCATTACAGAAGCCGCAGGGACCGGGAAACAAAAAGGGCAAACAGGTGTTTTCAGAGGAAATACATTCCAAATACAACTACTTCCAAAATTAAAAGTGGAGATGGTTGTGGATGATAATCAGGTGGATGGAATTGTAGATATTATCATTGATAGCTGTAGAACGGGAAATATCGGAGACGGTAAAATCTTTATCCATCCGATTGAAGAAATTATACGTATCCGTACGAAAGAACGTGGAGCCGAAGCAGTTCTATAACTGCTATTAAATAAGGTAACTAACAAAGGAGGAATTAGATTGCTTAGGAAAAGCTTATTATTATTTACGATCGTGTTTTTAGTTGCATCACCGGTTTATGCAGCACCAACGGTAGAGTCACTTGAGTTATCTGTGAATCTTGTATGGGTAATGCTTGGGGCATTTTTAGTATTTTTTATGCATGCAGGATTTGCCATGGTGGAATCTGGTTTTACACGCTCTAAAAACGCTTTAAATATTCTTATGAAAAATTTTATTACAATCAGTGTCGCAGCAATTTTATTTTATGTTGTAGGCTATGGGCTCATGTTTGGTACTTCTGGTGGTTCACTTATAGGAGTTGACGGTTTTCTATTAAGTGGTGTGGAAGATATCGGATTCTTTGTCTTCCAAGCTATGTTTGTCGCAACATGTGCAACAATAATGTCTGGTGCTGTTGCTGAACGAATTAAATTAGGTAGCTATGTGTTGATTGTTGCAGCGATGACTGCAGTTATTTACCCAGTTGTCGGTCACTGGATCTGGCAAGGAGATGGATGGTTAACGTCATTAGGTTTTAGTGACTTTGCTGGCTCAACAGTTGTCCATTTAACCGGCGCAGTTGGAGCATTTATGGTTGTATTAATTCTTGGACCTCGTCTTGGAAAATATAAAGCTAATAAAGTAAATGTCATTCCCGGTCATAATATCCCACTTGGAGCGCTTGGAGTCTTTATTCTTTGGCTTGGTTGGTTTGGATTTAATGGAGGAAGCTCACTAGCCGCAGATCCCGAATTAGTTCCCATGGTAATTGGCACCACGCTATTATCCACCTCCGCAGCGCTTGTTGCATCTGTTGCATATACAAAGCTACGCTTTAAACGAGTGGATGCCTCCCTATCTCTGAACGGAGTACTTGCTGGTTTAGTAGGGATAACAGCAGGATGTGCAGAAATTTCTTTAGGAGGATCTATTGCTGTCGGACTTATTTCTGGCGTGCTTTTAGTTGAAGGTATTCGCTTCCTTGATGTTAAATGTAGAGTGGATGACCCAGTTGGCGCAATTGCTGTCCATGGAATTTGTGGTATTTGGGGAACCATTGCAATCGGTTTCTTCTCAACTAATTCTGGACTATTTTATGGTTTTGGACCAGCACAATTAGGGATACAAGCAATTGGAGTACTTGCTGTCATCGCCTGGGTTGCGGTAACTGTTGGCGGATTTACTTACGTTCTTAACCTTATTTCACCAATCCGTGTATCTGAAGAAGAGGAAATAGCAGGTCTTGATTTTGCAGAACACGGTTCAAATGCATATGACTTTAAAGATACATTACTAACTAATGATGATACAGATGCCTCAACAGGTCTTGCATTGGCCGATCGACTCAATAATATATCGGTTGGTAAAAACGTAAATACGGAATAATAATGAAAAACGAAGCCTTTAAATTAAAGGCTTCGTTTATTTCATTACATATTTTTCGTTGCATTTAAATTCCCTAAAATATCTTCTGATTCACGATCTTCATCATATGTTAACACTTCGTCAACCGGTTGATATGCTTGACCATATAGTTCTTCATCTTTGTATGTGTGAATATTCTCATACATCTTTCTCATTTGTTCATAAATCATTTCTTCTGATTCATCACTCGGTGACCAGTACAAAATTTCCATAGGGTTTTCTTCATTTGTAGCTAATGAGCGGCGGTTATAACCGATGGATTGCGCGTGGGTAAAACCTTCTCGTTTATAAAAGTGAAGCCGCTTTGCTGTATCCGTATCATCATAATCAACCGGCTCAACTTCTAAAATAATCGGTTTATTTTTCTTCTTTAACTTTTCAATTAGTTGATGACCTATTCCCTGACCTCTTGCTTCAGAGGATACCCAAACATAATCAATAAAGATAAACGTATCAAACTCTGCATACATCATGACATGCATCGGGGTTTCATCTTTGTGGTATACATCCGCTTTCTCCTTTAAAAGCAGCTCCATATGCTCTTTTGATTTCATTTCTTCTACAGGGAAGTATTCCTTAAGTTTTTCATACCAGTTTTTCATTGATCTACTCCTTTTTTGTAGTTCAGCTACTGCGCTACCCAGGGCGCTTTCGCTTTTGATCGTAGTCCCGTTTAATTATAAGTCATTGTTCAGTTTTTGTTAAATTAGCTTTTGCTATGCATTGTAAACGTATTCTCCGTATAACCTAAGAAAAGCGGAACTATGTTTAACAGTTCCGCTTTTTTAAGCTATTATGGGGTATAATCAACATTTTCTGTATAGGTGTTTCCTGCGTTCCAAATTAAATACTCATTAATGCCATTATCTTGGAGAGCTTTAATTTGTGCTTCCACTTCTGCTTTTCCATATTGCTGTGGAGCTACACCAGTACCTGAGTAGATCCATGGTGCTTCAAAATCTTGAATCCAAGGACGGGATACAGGTTTATTTTCAAGTGCACCTAGTACCTCATTTTCTACTTTTGCATACTCGTCTGTTAATCGGTAAGGTTCTTTATCTGGTATCGGAATGTCAAAATAATTATTCGTCCAATGACTCGGATAAATCATAGAAGAAATAACATCTACATTTGACGATATCTTAGAGAAATTTTGACCAATACCAGGTGCTTCTTCTATCGTTGCAGAATAACCGAAAATATCTACTGAAACATCAATATCATATGGCTCTAATTCTTTCTTGGCAAATGCGACAAAATCAGTTACTGCTTCAACGCGTCGCTTCACATTATCCAAATCAGAATCTGCATAATCTCCCATTGAATAATCTAGAGTTTCATCACGCAGTTCAAATCCTTCAGGAAAACGGACATAATCAAATTGTATTTCTTGAAATCCCATTTCTGCAGCCATTTTAGCTATTTCCACATTATATTCCCAAACTTCCTTTTGGAACGGACTAACAAAAGCCTCTTCACGACCATTAATCCATACTTCTCCATTTTCTGTAAAGGATAAGTCAGGTCTTTTTTTGGCAAGCGCAGTATCTTTAAACACTACTACTCTGGCAATTGGATATATCTCATTATCTTCTAAAATATTCATCATATTTTCCGTGTCATGAATATAATTTTGACCAATGTCTTCAAACGGAGAACCCTCTTCTGGTTTAAAAGTTAAATAGCCATGATCGTCCTTAATGTCAATGACCATTGCATTAAGATCGGAATTTCCAATTAAATCTAATAACGAATCAAAACGACTGCCACCTGCAGAATGTCCAGTAACATATACTCCTCTAACTGCATCAGGGTATTCAAACTGATATCCAGAATCAAATGTGAATCGTTTGTGATGTTTCTCAGCATCAATTGGTTGAACACTTGTTTGGCGATCTTGATGTAATTTACTCATTTTCTCTTCTTCTCCACTACTTTTTTCCGGAATTACAAACGGCAAGGCAATAATAATTAGGAGAATACTTACGAAGGATATTATTTTCAGTTGTTTAAGTTTCATACTATCAATCTCCTATTCTCGTATTTGATGCCAAGTTACTAGACAAACTTTAGCACACTCTTTGAATCTATTATAAAACACTACAGAGAATATATAAATGGAAAATGATAGAATTTGTCGATTTTTTTAGCATATTGTCAGTTAATATTTATGTTTTAAAAATAAAAATACCGTCTGTACAATCCAGACGGTATAAAAGAAGCAAATTAAAGTTCATTAAATATATAAGCAACTTCATCGTTTTTATGAACAACTTCCATTTCATACTGTTCCAATAACCAGGAATCTTCTTCATTAAAATAAAACGTAATTCCTTCTACCTCTGTGGAAATTTTTATATTCCCTACATTCCCATACGATATCCCAATAAAATAATTTGGATGGGCGGTAGGTATTCCACCATATATTTTCAAGAAAAACTGAACATGATCTCCACGCTCAAGATCCATTTCATCTATAAACCATTGTGCTGCTTCGGTACTTACTTTTAAAGTCATCGTAACACCTCTTCATTGGAAGCTATTTGTTAATTCCAAGTCTACGTACTCTAAGTACATTGTGCAAGTTATATGGGACGCAGGCCTGACCCCTCTTATCTTTTCTCACCCTTTATTGTATAATAAGCTTCAATAAATCATTTTGTTTTGTTATGACGATTTTGATACATATTTCATTACAAGGAGAGGAGATTCATTATGTTGAGTGTTTTGGATTTAAAGAAAATGAAAGCGAATAATGAAAGGATTAGTATGGTAACTGCATACGACTATCCATCAGCAAAGCAGGCTGAACAAGCCGGACTGGATATGATTCTAGTTGGTGATTCATTAGGAATGGTAGTACTTGGTTATGAGTCAACTGTAGAGGTAAAGGTGGAAGACATGATCCATCACGGAAAAGCAGTGAGACGCGGTGCACCAAATACATTTACAGTAGTCGATATGCCATTTATGTCTTATCATATTTCCTTAGAAGATTCATTGCGTAATGCTGCGAAGATTTTTCAGGAGACAAATGCCCAAAGCTTAAAGGTTGAAGGTGCATCTGAAGAGATTTTACATTTTATCAAACGGTTAACTGAATCTGGTATCCCGGTTGTTGCACATTTAGGTTTAACTCCACAATCCGTAAATGTATTAGGTGGCTATAAGGTTCAGGGTAAAGATAAAGCTGCAGCACGAAAGCTTCTAGAAGATGCCAAGAAAGTTGTTGAGAATGGGGCTGTTGCACTCGTATTAGAATGTGTTCCAAAAGAACTCGCCGAGGTGATAACGGAATCAATCAATATCCCAACAATTGGCATCGGCGCAGGCTCAGAATGTGATGGACAAGTGCTCGTTTACCACGATATTATGAAATATGGTGTGGATCGCCTTCCGAAGTTTGTTAAATCGTATGCGGATTTTAATAACTTGGGAATTGAAGCGCTAAAAGCGTATAATTCTGATGTAAAACAGAAAAGTTTTCCGACAGAAAGCCATTCATTTTTTATAAAAAGTAATGATATATTACCCGATAGTAAATAAGGTGGATAAATAGATGAAGGTTATACGATCGATTGATAATATGAAACAAACAGTAAGAGATTACCAGAACGAGAAGAAACAGATCGGTTTCGTTCCTACCATGGGATTTCTTCATGCTGGACATTTACAACTAATGAAGGA
Organism: Ornithinibacillus salinisoli; assembly: GCF_042684965.1. Classification (NCBI taxonomy): domain Bacteria; kingdom Bacillati; phylum Bacillota; class Bacilli; order Caryophanales; family Bacillaceae; genus Ornithinibacillus; species Ornithinibacillus salinisoli. The sequence goes on along the minus strand of NZ_JBHUMI010000020.1, from coordinate 6,538 downwards.
AGCAAAAAAAGAAAATGATGTAGTCGTTGCTAGTATATTCGTAAATCCTTTACAGTTCGGTCCGAATGAAGACTTTGAGAAGTATCCAAGAGATGAACAAAAAGATTCACTCCTTGCCGAAAATGTAGGTGTTGATGTATTATTTATACCGACAGCTGATGAAATGTATCCAAATCCCATGCTCATTCAAATGGCACTAAAAGAACGGGTTGATGTTTTATGTGGTCGTTCCCGTCCCGGTCACTTTGATGGGGTGCTTACAGTAGTAACGAAATTATTTCATATTATTCATCCAGATAAAGCATATTTTGGCTTAAAAGATGCACAGCAGGTTGCTGTTATTGATGCATTAATCCGTGATCTGAATTTTCCGATAGAATTAGTTGGATTACCGACAATTAGAGAAGTAGACGGATTAGCGAAAAGTAGTCGTAATGTCAATCTAACGGAGCAAGAAAGAAAAGAAGCTACTTGGATTTATCAAGGATTACAAACAGGACAACAACTTATTCGTAATGGGGAACAAAATCCAACGAAAATTATTAACGGAGTTACCAAAACACTGGAACAAAAAGTATCTGGAAAAATTGATTATGTTGAGTTACTAAGCTACCCGTCACTTGAGCCTGTGACATCAATTAATCAACAAGTTATTCTCGCCACTGCTGTATACTTTAAGCAGGCTAGATTAATCGACAATTTACTACTAGATGAAAACGGGAAAATTATTACCCGCTACAATTAGGAGGAAAAATCTATGTTTCGTACTATGATGAAAAGTAAAATTCATCGTGCACGTGTGACAGAAGCAAATTTAAATTATGTTGGCAGTGTGACCATCGATCAGGACATTTTGGATAAGGTAAATATCCTAGCCCATGAAAAGGTACAAATTGTCAATAATAACAATGGAGCACGGTTGGAAACATATGTGATTCTCGGTGAAAGAGGATCTGGTGTTGTATGTTTAAATGGAGCTGCTGCAAGACTCGTGCAAAAAGATGATGTTGTTATTATTGTTTCTTATGCACTTATTTCAAATGAAGAGTTAGAATCTCATAAACCAATCGTGGCAATCATGAATGAAAAGAATGAAATAACCGAACTAATGGAACAAGAGCCACCATTAACCGCAGTAAAATCCTAGCATACCCGTTTAAAAGTCTGATCCTATAAGGGAATCAGACTTTTTTGTCCTAGCTTAACGAACCATTTTCGCATAACTATTTTCAACGACTTTAATTAAATTAAATATCATTTCATTATATGGAGTAGCGATATCATGCGTACTTCCCTCTGCCATGACCGCACCATTGATCGCTTCAATCTCTGTTTTTCGCTCATGAAGAATATCTGCCAGCATCGAGGATGTATTCATTCCAATCTCTTCTTCCCCTAACCGTATACATTCAGTAACAGGATCTTCAAACAATAACGGAATTCCTTTCGCACCTGCTATCTGTACAGTCTCGTTAACTAGTTTTTCCACGATCTGTTTTCCTTCTTGTGTGACAATTGCATCCCCATTCTTCAGTCTCGTAATAGCAGTCAAGCCGTTATATGCTATATTGATGAGTAATTTACTCCAAATAATGGACTGCACATTATCCGACACCTGTGTTTCCAGTCCACTTTTAGTGAAGATGGATGCAATCCTACCCAGCAGATCATTTGCTCTATCGGATTCTACCGCTCCAATATACGTGCTTCCCCACGCACGATGTAAAATTGCACCAGGTTCTGCAACACTTGCTCCCGCCCATGTTCCACCTACAAAGACTTCACTATTCGGAGCTAACTCCTTAATCTTTTCCAAATTTCCAACCCCATTTTGCAAGGTTAAAATTGGTGTTTCATAATGTATCGACGGTAACACTTTTTCAAGTACAGTTTCAGTCGCAAACGTTTTAACCAAAACGAGGATAAGATCATACTTGTCTACAAATTCAGTAGGATTGGATATAATAGGAATCTGTACACTTACGTTTTCCCCTTCTTTATCTATTATCTTCAATCCATCTTTTTGTATTGCTTGAACATGGTTGTTTTCCCGATTGAATAACGTCACATCAACGCCATTTTGTTTTAGTTTTCCAGCAAACAAGCTCCCCATCGCTCCAGAGCCTAGGATTAATATTCTCATTTAAATAAACTCCTTTCATACCGTTTAGAATTAAATTCAGTTTACCATGTTTTCAATTGGAACGAGGTACGATTATATAAGGAATTTTAGGTGAAAATATTTTTTCATCTTTACGAATTAATCAAGTGGCTCTCATCTTATCTTCTGAGAAATGTAAACATTCATGTAAAATATTCTATCTTTGCCTTAGGAAAATACTGATGAATATACTTTCCTAAAGTATCTTTGATATCTTCTTGCTCTTCTGTTGTATATACATACTTACCAATACCATACCTTCCCCATTTCCACTTCCGTCTCGACTCATCTAATTCAAGCTTAGTCATTGGATAATTTTCTTGAATAACGCGCTTTGCTGGTCTAGTAAATCGGTGCTGAATCATTTCAAAAGTAAGATTTTCTTTCGCAAATTCTGGTAATGAAGCCTCTAACTTTTCAAACATTTCATAGTAGCCACTTTTCCAACCTTCATGTAAATAAATTGGAGCAATAATGAATCCTAAAGGGTAGCCTGCTTCAGCAACTTTGATAGCTGCATTGATCCGTTCATTTAGCCTTGAGGTTCCTGGTTCAAAATATTTAATAATATAATTGTTGTTAATACTAAATCGAAATCGTGTCCTGCCATTGTGTTCTGCATCCAGAAGGTGATCAACATGCTCAAATTTAGTCACGAAACGTAGCTTACCATATTTGCTTCTGCCAAAGAACTCAATTGCTTTTTTTAGTGTGTGTGTTAAATGGTCCACCCCTACAATGTCAGAGGTACAAGAAGCTTCAAATCTTGTAAATTCGGGAGCACGCTCTTGCATATATGCTTCTGCGGCGTCGAAGATTTCATCTGTATTTACATAGGTACGTATATACGGTTTACTCCCCATAGTTGTTTGCAGATAGCAATAATGACAATGCCCCATACAGCCTGTTGCAAAAGGGATTGCGTACTCCGCTGAAGGTTTCGATGTATCAAATTTCAACGATTTACGAATACCAATAACTAGTGTTGATTTCGCATTCCGATACTTTTGAAAATGATTCTCCCCTGGTAAATTTCTAATTTGGTTATGTGAAGTAGTTTCTCTTATTTCAATACCCAAATTATCAAATTTGTTAATAAGTTCTTTTCCAAGTGGATACTCTAACGCACGGGGTTCTACATAAATCAATTGGGGTACGAAGGGTTTAACCATAGAAACCACCTTCCTCAGGCGAACCAAATGCTTCATAAAATACTTGTTCTGCTTCCGACTCTGTTTTAAAAACAGCAAACTCATCTGTGAAGGGAAAATAATTCTCATGTGCAAAAAGTGCTAGTTCAGTGGGATTTTCTGGATTTTTTACTACAGCTGCTTGCTGAACTTGAGCTACATCCTGAGCATGGGGATTGCGAATAATAATATATACTACATCACCCGGTGTAAATGTTTGATTAATATCCATTATTTCACCTAATTCCTAATAATTTTCCCTTCTATTATGCCGCTGTTTCATTAAATTATGTCGATATCCAGGTATGAATAAATCTTTAAAGTAGAAGATAAATATGACTAATTCTTATATGAGGTGTTGTTATGTAATTTCTTTGAGAGGGAATGATTCCAACAGTTAGGAACAGTGCTATAAACAATTTGCCCTTCATAACATCACTGGATTGATAATCGAATTAGGGTTAGCTCATGTTGAGTGAGGAGCAATGATTTAGTCGATAAATGCTAAGTTCATTGTAAACAAATCCTCTTAACAACTTTATTGGAGGTGAAAAAATATGGAAACATTAAAACGTATAGCTCTAGCACTTGTTATCATTGGTGCCATAAACTGGGGACTAATTGGATTTTTCCAGTTCGACTTAGTTGCAGCAATTTTTGGTGGGCAGGATAGTGCACTATCAAGATTTGTATATGCACTTGTCGGATTGAGTGGTTTATATTGTATAACATTATTATTTGAACCAATGGAGGAAAAAAATACTACAAGAGATCATTCTCAAACTGGAAGGTTAAATTATGGTACTGAGTTTGGAGAAGAAACAGATTTATCAAATCTAAATAATCTCGAACAAGAAACGCATAATAAAAATGAGTAACAAGGTTAGAGACAAAAGCCATACATTTTGTATGGCTTTAACTTTTTAGATTTATAAAACAGGAAACAACTAATTCTATATAGCACGACACTCGCACTCATCGTATTAAATACATTATCTCTCATTAGCGGTCCATAATTTTACAACATACATCATGTTGTGGATAACCGTATTATCGTTTGCTTGATTTAAATATCCTCATTATAAACAAAGCAGAAGAAACCCTAATACACATATTATCATAGTTTAAGAAGAGATGGTTTTGGTGATAGATATGTGTAGTATGAAGGAAAAGTTTAAATTATCAATACTGATAAATAGAGTAAAGTAGGTCTGAGATTAAATAATCCTAGTTATATTGTTTTAGAAATAAGAACAGTACTAATAAGTTTAATGAACAAAAAAGCGTTGCACCAAATAATGAAATTAAGATGGTAAACGAACTTGAGATCGGCTTACAATTTTTCTTTAGATATAAAAGCTATTTTCACTTGCACTTCAAAACAATGAGGTATATAATAATACAAAATAAATATCAATAGCAATGATAAAGTTAAGTACATTTACTTTTTGGCAGCAATAAGAGAACTTGTGATTGGTGTAAACAAGTGCAGGAGTAAATTGAAATTGGGCTTTGGAGTTATGAATGTCTTTTTTAAAATGAAGTGATCTCAATACAACTGACGAGATAATAAGGGTGGCACCGCGGTTCATTCGTCCCTTCTCATGAAGGAATGAATGGGCTTTTTTTATTTCATTAAAATTTTTGAAGGAGTGAATGGAACTATGAAAACAATTTTTTCCGGGATTCAACCAAGTGGAACATTAACAATTGGAAACTATTTGGGGGCTATTCAACAGTTTGTGAAATTACAGGATGATGAAGATTGCTATTTCTGTATAGTTGATGAACATGCTATCACTGTACCACAGGATCGATTGAAATTACGTCAGAATATCCGTTCCCTTGCAGCATTGTATCTAGCATCTGGAATTGATCCCAAAAAATCAACGCTGTTTGTTCAATCGGAAGTACCTGCGCATACCCAATTAGGTTGGATGCTACAATCACTCAGCTACATGGGTGAATTAGAACGTATGACACAGTTTAAGGATAAATCAGAAGGAAAAGAAGCCGTTTCTTCTGCTCTTTTCACCTATCCGTCTTTAATGGCCGCTGACATTCTTTTATACAATACAGACCTTGTACCTGTTGGCGAGGATCAAAAACAACATTTGGAATTATCACGTGACCTGGCACAACGATTCAATAACAGATTCAACGATATTTTCACTATACCAGAGGTCAGCATCCCTAAAGTAGGTGCACGTATTATGTCCTTACAAGAGCCAACAAAGAAAATGAGTAAATCCGATGAAAATGAAAAAGGATTTATTTCTATGTTGGATACACCAAAGAAAATTGAGAAGAAAATTAAAAGTGCTGTTACTGACTCTGAAGGTGTTGTAAAATACGATAAAGAAAATAAACCTGGCGTTTCAAACTTGCTTAACATTTATGCAAGCTGTGCTGGTGAGTCAATCGAATCTATTAAAGATAAGTATGCTGAGAAAGGCTACGGTGAATTCAAACAAGGTGTTGCTGATGCCGTGATTAGTGTGCTGAAGCCAATTCAGGATCGCTATAATGAGTTAATTAACTCTGAATTACTAGATGAAATACTAGATGAAGGTGCCGAAAAAGCATCATTCACAGCTAATAAAACATTAGCAAAAGCAAAAAAAGCGATGGGCTTGGGGCGCGTAAAGAAAAAAAATCAGTAAGAATAAAGCACTTTTAGTAGGGCGTTCTTGTTTGGGAATGCCCTTCTTGTTACTCTGCCTAGGTAAGAGCCGTACGCTCTCCTACCAGTTTAGTTTACATTCTAGATAGAAAAAGTTATTCTACTTTGCATGTCCTTATTATGCTCTTCAACATCACCAATCTTAACTACCTCATCTTTTACTAGTTTTATTGAGTATTTTAAATAACCTTCTGTTTTGACTTTAGTTTCCAAGTCAAATCCACTTCCGTTAAATAAAATAGATTCATATTCATATCCTTGTTGGTCCAAGACTGCCATCACCTTCTTAGTTGCTGATAAAAATTCTTCCTTTGTTTGGTCGGTTGAATCTAGTTGAACAAAAAACTCCACCGGTTTATCCAAAGCTAGATTTTTACGGCTCTATAATATTTGTTGGGGTTCAGATAAAATTCTGAAAAAAAATACACGCAAGCCCAAACATTCTTTATACTTGAATTGACTAGAAACAAGAAAAAAGAATGGGGATGCGTGTACTATGGATTT
>NZ_JBHUMI010000019.1:0-53595 GCF_042684965.1 Ornithinibacillus salinisoli | reverse complement strand
AAATCCATAGTACACGCATCCCCATTCTTTTTTCTTGTTTCTAGTCAATTCAAGTATAAAGAATGTTTGGGCTTGCGTGTATTTTTTTTCAGAATTTTATCTGAACCCCAACAAATATTATAGAGCCACAAATATTATAGAACAAAAAAGAAGAAGCCCCATAGGAGCTTCCTCTTTTAACTTACTTATATTATTACTCTGCTACTTGTGCTTCTTCTTCACTTACAGCAATTTCATGAAGAATGTATTTAGCAGGGTCAATTGAGTAATTAAGAACACGATTGTTTACCGGAATTAATATTGAACGGTAAAGCGTAGGGAATACCGGGATATCCTCTACCATTAGTTCTTGCCACTCGCTGTACACTTGTTGACGATATTCTACATCAAGAGCTTTTTCAGAGTTACCTTCAGCAATCAAGCGAGCATTTTCATCACTTGCATAACGTGGGTAGTTATACGCTGCAATATTACTGTAAAGTCCTTCTGGGTTAACATCAGTACCTGTACCCCAAGCACCTTGGTAAATATCGATTCCAGGATCGTCTGCTTCAACACGATCGTAGAATGTGTTGAATTCAAGTAAACGACCATCTACAAGCTGAACATTAAGACCAACTTGAGCCCATGATTGAATGTAGTATTGTGCTAACGGTTCTGCAGTGTCCCCACCTGACATGGATGCAAAGTTAATTACTAACTCTTCACCTTCAGGGTCTTCACGCATTCCATCTCCATCTTGATCTACATAACCAGCTTCTTCAAGGATACGTTTAGCTTCTTCTGGATCATATGTTGGTGTTTCAATTGTCTCATCATGATAATCTGGGAAGAATGGGATAATCAACGTAGTAGCATTCCAACGAAGTCCATTATAGAACTCATTACCAACGTCATCATTATTTACAGCATGCCACATAGCTTTACGTAAATTCACATCAGCCATTTTTGCATCTGGATCCATTACATTTTCACCAGCTTCTTCATCCCAATGACCTAACTTAAATCCAATGTAAGTGTACGCATTGTCAATCATTCCAAGATACTCTACGTTTGACATGTCAGCGTTATCCGGGAATTGATCAACTGGGAATGAACTTACTAAGTCTACTCCACCAGTTTCAAGTTGATTTACTACTACTGTAGGATCAACAACTTTTAATACAACCTCATCTAGCTTTGGCTCTCCACGCCAGTAGTCTTCATTTTTCTTGTAAACAACTGACTCACCAGGTACAATGCTATCCACTTTGAATGGTCCCATACCGATTGGATTGTTACGAACGGCATCAGATTCAGCCATTTCAGCTACTGGAATGTCTTCAAAGATATGTTTAGGCATTGCATAAGTCCAAATTCCACCAGTTACCATAGATGGACCAGTTTCATGGTGTGTAATTTTTAGTGTTTTCTCATCAACAATTTCAATACCAGAAATGGAATCAGCTTCTCCAGCATGGTACTCTTCCATACCTACAACGTTTGTGAAATCTCCGTTGTAACGAACTCCAGTATATTCTGGATGACCAATTACTTCATATGAGTAAGCCCAGTCTTCTGCAGTTACAGGCTCACCGTCATGCCAGTTTACACCATCTTTAATAGTTAATGTGAATGTCTTACCATCTTCAGAGATTTCATACTCTGCTGCACCACCATTTGTATACGTATAGTTAGCATCCGTATCTAATAATGGTTCATCAAACCAAGCAATTACGTTATAATCAGGATTACCCTCATAGAAGTTATAGTTTAGTACACCTTCAAACACAGTGTCAGAAACTAAACCATACGTAATAGATCCGCCTTCAATAGCTTCACCTTCGTTCGTTTTATCCATACTGAAGTCATCGATAGAATACAATCCATCATCTTCAGCTGGCTCTTCTTCTTCATCTTCAGTACCTTCATCTTCGCTGTCTGCAGGATCCTCTGTATCTGGATCTGTATCATCGCTGCTTGTGTCGTCACTACATGCTGCCAATACTAGAACCATTGCTAGCATTAAAGCAAATAGCCACTTCGTTAAACTTGTCTTTGTCATTCGTAATACCCTCCCTTTTAATATACCCTTTGGCTTTTGCCAGTTACACTTCGTTTATATAACTGACTAATTATACTCAACATCAATACATTACTATTGATGTAGGTAACAAAAATGTTAGTGTCTATCTCCTCGTGGGCCTCACCTCCCTAAAAGAATATATGTAAGCTTCTACCATGTAATGCAGTAAAAACGATTTATTTACTTTCAACTTTTAGTAAGACTCTAAGTTTGTGCTTTCACTATCCCCTACGTTGGCGAGCATCTGTTGCACGTTTTAAAGCTTCTCCTACATTTCGAATTGCTAGCATCAATAGTAAGATCAATACGGAAGCAGGTACCCAAATCCACCATCTAAATTCTAATGTTTGCGGATTCCGAGCATAACTTAGCAATGTTCCTAAACTTGGTGTACTTTCTGGAAATCCAAATCCTAAGAAGGATAGTCCAGACTCTAATCCAATATTCGCAGCCAAGTTAAGTGTCATAGTTACTATAATTAAGGAACTAAGGTTTGGTAATAATTGCGTAAATATAATTTTCAAGTTAGATGATCCAAGTGTTTTGGATGCTTGAACATAATCCAGCTCTTTTTCTTGTAATGCTTTTGACCTAATAAGCCGGGCCTTTCCCATCCATAAAAATGCGGTCATGATTAGAGCAAATGTCATAATACTATATTTCGGAACAATCGCAACGAACACAATTACAATCATGAGGAATGGTAATATTAAGAAGAAATCAACAATACGCATCATGATGTTGTCTATATGTCCTCCAAAATAACCAGCAACAACACCAAAAACGATACCAATAATTCCTGTCATTAATGTTACTAATATTCCAATTGATAGAGAGTTTCTCGTTCCTATAATTAGCTGCCCAAATATGTCACGTCCACCATAGTCTGTTCCTAACCAAAATTCCTCTGAAGGTGGTTCGTGAATGGAGAATAAATCAACCGTTACAATTTCATCCTGATCTAATAATAATGAAACACCATATACGAAAACAGTGATTAAAATTAAAAATATTAATGATATTAGGGCTAATTTATCTCTTACAAGTTCTCGCCAAATGATACTGAATCCTGAAGGGCTCTTTTGTAGTTTTAATGCCTCTTCGTTTAATTGAGCTTCTTTTGCTTCCATTGTAATTTCACCTCACAATCTGCCTATTTTATACGAATACGTGGGTCTACAAGACTAAGGATAATATCTGATAATAACGCACCTATTATAGAGGCTATTCCAAATAATAGCGTTACAGCTGTTACAACACTATAATCACGTAATAGAATAGATTCGTAGAATAATAACCCCATACCAGGATAACCAAATATCGTCTCGATAAAGATGGTTCCTCCTATTAACCCCGTAATCTCGAATCCGAAGAATGCAGCAATTGGTAATAGTGAATTTCTAAGAATATGGCGATTATAAACTCTAGATTCAGAAGCACCTTTAGCACGTGCTGTTAATATAAAGTCTCTCTGTTTTGTATCAATGATATCGTTCCGTAAATATTGAACAGTATTTGTCGTGGTGATCAGTGCCATGGCTATTGCTGGTAGAACTAAATGATTAAATTTGCTCATGACATACGCAAATGTTCCAGGCTCTGTTCCTGGTGCCACACTCCCACTAGTTGGGAACCAACCAAGCATAAAACCAAATACCCAAAGCATTACAAGCGCAAATATGAATAACGGTGTTGCAAAACCAAGATATGTGTAACCTGTTATAGCTTGGTCAAGAATGGAATCATTAAATCTTCCACTAATGATCCCTAATGGAATTGCAATTGCATATGTGAAAATTAGTGTTACAACGGATAACCAAAATGAATTGACAATTCGTTGACCAATCAGATCTGTAACAGGCATTTTGAACCGGAATGATTGCCCAAAATCACCATGTACGAGTCCACCAACCCAATCTGCATATTGGACATGCCATGGATCATTCCATCCTAATTTATCACGTAATTCATCTAATCTTTCCGGACTAACGTTTGGATCGATCATACCTGATAATGCATCACCTGGCATCATTTTGGCTAATATAAATATCAAAATGCTTAATAAGATAAGCTGAGGAATCATTATTAAAAGTCTTCGTATCGAGAATTTCCACATATCTATCAACCTTTCTCCGGTAAAGCCACTAGGTGCGTGTCTGATACAGGTTGTAATTTATAGGCTAAACCATCATCATCAAAGTAATCATTGTATGATTGCTCATATTCCGTTTTTACTTCTTGACGGAATTGCGATTGTGCTTCACGATTCTTCGGATCGATATCAGGGATCGCCGCTACCAATCGTTTCGTATAAATATGTTGCGGATTATGAAATATTTCCTCTGTTGTTCCTTCTTCAACATATCTGCCTTTATACATAATCCCAATGTTATCGCACATATGTTTGATGACCCCTAAATCATGTCCGATAAACAAATATGTAAGATCTAGCTCTTTTTGAATATCCTGCATAAAGTTCAATACTTGAGCTTGTACGGATACATCTAGTGCAGAGACCGGCTCATCAGCAATAACTAACTTAGGTTTTAATGCAATGGCCCTTGCAATCCCAATCCTCTGACGCTGTCCACCGGAGAATTCATGTGGATATTTAAGTATACTTTCTGGACTAAGTCCTACTAATTCCATCAACTCCTGAACCCTTCTTCGCTCCTCTTGCTTTGATTGTTTTTCAAAGTTACGAAGTGGTTCAGCAACAATATCGATTACACGCTTTTTCGGATTTAAGGATGAGTACGGATCCTGAAAAATCATCTGTATATCTTTTCGAACGTCAGATTTGGATTTTAGTCCGGAGATATCCTTGCCATCGAAAGTTACTTTACCTGAAGTAATTCTGTTCAGCCCTATGATTGCTCTTCCAGTAGTAGTCTTTCCTGACCCAGATTCACCAACTAATCCATAGGTCTTCCCTTTTTCTAATGAAAGCGAAACACCGTCAACTGCCTTAACATGGCCTACCGTTCTTCCAAATATTCCTCCCTTGATAGGGAAATGAACCTTTAAATCTTCAACTTCAAGAAATGCCATGTTGCTGTTCCTCCTTACGACTATCATCCGGGAAGTTAAAATGTTTATAACACGTACAACGCACAAAGTGTCCGGCACTTACTTCATGTAATTCAGGATGTTCTTCGTGAATTGATTCATCAACCCATGGAATTCTAGCACTAAATCGACATCCTTCACGAGGAAGATTTTGTAAAGATGGTACAATACCTTGAATGACATGAAGTTTTGATTTGGCTTCCGCTGTATTTGGTACGGAATTGAAAAGTGATCTCGTATATGGATGTAATGGATTTCCAAATAGTGTTTGGACATCTGCTACTTCAACAATTTGCCCTGCATACATAACCGCAACACGGTCAGCCATTTCTGCTACGACACCTAAATCATGGGTAATCAAAATAATTCCTGCACCCATATCGTCTTTTAATTCTTTAATTAAATCTAGAATTTGTGACTGGATCGTAACATCTAAAGCAGTTGTCGGTTCATCTGCAATAAGAAGTTCTGGTTCATTTGCAATTGCTGTTGCAATAACTACCCTCTGTCTCATACCACCAGATAATTCATGTGGAAACTGTCCATATACATGTTCAGGGCGGGGAATTCCAACTTTATTTAGCAATTCAATTACTTTCTCTTTGCGTTTCGTTTTTGATAGTTCTTTATTATGCAGTAGTAAAGCTTCTCCTATTTGGTCCCCAATTTCCATTAATGGATTTAGTGCAGTTAAAGGATCTTGGAATATCATTCCCATGTTATTACCACGTAATTTATTTAAATTCGCAGCGGAAATCTTCGCTATATCGTGATCCTTAAATAAAATATTCCCTTCAATTTTCGCTCGGTTATGAAGCCCCATTATTGAGAAAGCAAGTGCACTCTTTCCACACCCTGATTCTCCAACAATAGCCAGAACTTCATTTTTATTGACAGAAAGCGAGAGATCATCTACTGCTGCATAATAATCATCCCTTATTCTAAATGATGTTTTTAAATTTTTTATTTCTAATAATTTTTCTGACAATTTTGTCCCTCCTCACTTGAACTTTCTATGTAAAAATAATAATATATACGAAATATTAGCACTATTTTAAGAGCAGAGGTTTCATGATGAATTTGTTTTGTGTATGAGCTGCCCTTACATAGACCTATTAATTTATAATTTTCAAATAATTTACATTTAAATATACTGTGTAAAAATTTAATTAAATTAATATTAACGTAACAATATTGTAACAATAAGTACGATTTGTTAAAGTATATATTATTTTCTGATTTTAGACAAGAGTTTTTTATAAATTTTTTCAAAATTTACAGTTTATCTAATAATGGAATTCGAGGCTAAATTAGCAATATATTTATGTTTAGTGTCGCAAATTCACTGTAAAATAACTCATTAAATTTTTTTATCTCCATCGATTTTTGTCGAATTATAGAATATAATATCACATGAATTTAAAAAATCTGTCTTAGTAGGTCAATTGTGTGGAGAGTTAAGATCAGACTAAAACAAAAAAAGAAGCCCGTAATGGGCTTCTTTTATATTTATTATTATTCTGCTACAATTGCTTCTTCTTCTGATACAGCAATTTCATGACGAATCATTTTAGCAGGATCCATTGTGTAGTTAAGCACACGGTTGTTAACTGGAATTACAACAGAACGGTATAACGTAGGGAATACCGGAATGTCTTCAACCATTAACTCTTGCCATTGCTTATAAATATCCTGACGATATTCTACGTCAAGCGCTTCTTCAGAGTTACCTTTTGCTAATAATTCATCACTTTCATCACTAGCATAACGAGGGTAGTTATACTGTGAATTACGACCATATAGACCATCAGGGTTTACGTCAGTACCTGTACCCCAAGCACCTTGATAAATATCAATGGCAGGATCGTCTGCTTCAACACGATCGTAGAATGAATTGAATTCAAGTAAACGACCATCTACAAGCTGAACATTTAGGCCAACATTAGCCCATGATTGCATGTAGTATTGTGCTAACGGTTCTGCAGTGTCCCCACCTGACATGGATGCAAAGTTAATTACTAACTCTTCACCTTCAGGGTCTTCACGCATTCCATCTCCATCTTTATCTACATAACCAGCTTCATCTAATAGACGCTTAGCTTCTTCTGGATCATATGTTGGAGCATCAATTGTTTCGTCATAATAATCCGGGAAGAATGGGATAATTAGAGACTTTGCATTCCAACGAAGCCCATTATAGAACTCATTACCAACGTCATCATTATTTACAGCATGCCACATAGCTTTACGTAAGTTTACGTCAGCCATTTTAGCGTCTGGATCCATTACAACTTCACTAGCTTCTTCATCCCAATGACCTAATTTAAATCCAATGTAAGTGTACGCATTGTCAATCATTCCAAGATACTCTACGTTTGACATATCCGCGTTATCTGGGAACTGTTCAACTGGGAATGAACTTACTAAGTCAACTCCACCACTTTCAAGTTGGTTTACTACTACAGTAGGATCGACAACTTTTAATACAACTTCATCTAGCTTTGGTTCTCCACGCCAGTAGTCTTCGTTTTTCTTATAAACGACAGATTCACCAGGAACAATACTCTCTACTTTAAATGGTCCCATACCAATTGGGTTTTTACGTACTGCATCAGATGCAGACATTTCAGCTACAGGAATTTCTTCAAAAATGTGTTTCGGTAATGCATAAGTCCAAATTCCACCAGTTACCATAGATGGACCAGTTTCATGGTGTGTAATTTTTAATGTTTTCTCATCAACAATTTCAATACCAGAAATGGAATCAGCTTCTCCAGCATGGTACTCTTCCATACCTACAACATTTGTGAAGTCTGAAGTATAACGAACACCATCATACTCCGGATGACCAATTACTTCATAAGCGTAAGCCCAGTCTTCTGCAGTTACAGGCTCACCATCATGCCAGTTTACACCATCTTTAATAGTTAGTGTAAATGTCTTACCATCTTCAGAGATTTCATACTCTGCTGCACCATCATTTGTATACGTATAGTTAGCATCCGTATCTAATAATGGCTCGTCAAACCAAGCGATAACTTCATAATCAGGGTTACCAGAATAGAAATTAAAGTTTAATGTACCTTCAAACACAGTGTCAGAAACTAAACCGTACGTAATAGATCCGCCTTCAATAGCTTCACCTTGGTTTGTTTTATCCATGCTGAAGTCATCGATGGAAAATAGTCCATCTTCATCTGCACCTGACTCTTCTTCAGAAGAATCTTTATCACCAGAATCAGCATTATCATCTGATTCTTTATCGTCACCACCACACGCCGCAAGCGCTAGTAGCATTACAAGCATGATTGCGAAAAACAATTTTTGTAAATTTGTTTTTGTCATCCTGTTGTCCTCCCTTTTTCTTTCAAGTTTTTTTGCTGGCCATCCTTATTTTTTTCCGTGGCCAACGTATATACTTAACATCTGATTGATGTTAGTAACTTATTCATCGAGCTGTACTCCATAGCAGTGCGTGTTAGACACTGGCGAAAATTCTGTCAATAAAGTTTAAATGAAAAGGCTAGTGGAAATCTCCACTATTAGCCTCTTCTTTGTCTTGCGTCTGTTGCACGTTTTAAGGCTTCCCCGACATTACGAATTGATAGCATTAATAGTAAGATCAATACCGATGCAGGTACCCAAATCCACCATCTATATTCTAAAGTTTGTGGATTTCTAGCATAACTTAGTAACGTCCCAAGACTTGGTGTACTTTCTGGGAAACCGAAACCAAGGAATGATAATCCAGACTCTAAACCAATGTTTGCTGCTAGGTTTAGTGTCATTGTTACAATAATTAACGATGTTATATTAGGTAAAACCTGTGTAAACATAATTTTAAAATTTGATGAACCAAGCGTTTTCGATGCTTGTACATAATCTAACTCTTTTTCCTGCAATGCTTTCGACCTAATAAGTCGGGCAATACCCATCCATAAAAATGCAGTCATAATTAATGAGAACGAAATAATACTATATTTCGGCACAATAGCTACAAATACAATAACAATCATTAAGAATGGTAATACAAGGAAAAAGTCTAAAATACGCATCATGATATTATCAATTTGTCCACCAAAGTAACCAGCAACTAAACCGTAAATTACTCCAATGAGACCTGTCATTAACGTTACAAGAATCCCTATTGATAGAGAGTTCCTTGTACCAATAATAAGCTGTCCAAAAATATCACGCCCACCATAATCAGTACCTAACCAAAATTCTTTTGATGGGGCTTCATGAATGGCGAATAAATCCACTGTTACAATTTGTTCCTGATCAAGAATTAATGAAACTCCATATACAAAAGCGGAAATTAAGATAAGAAATATTAATGAAACAAATGCAAGCTTATCTCTTACTAATTCTCGCCAAATGACAGTAAAGCCAGATGGACTTTTAACAACTTTTTGTGATTCATTTTTATTCGTTTCCATTTTAGTCACCTCACTTTTCACCAATTATTTAATACGAATGCGTGGATCTACGAGACTTAAGATTATATCTGATAATAGAGCACCTATTATAGAAGCGATACCAAACAATAATGTTACAGCGGTTACGACACTATAATCACGTAAAAGAATCGATTCATAGAATAATAATCCCATTCCTGGGTATCCGAATATCGTCTCTATAAAGACTGTTCCACCAATTAATCCCGTTATTTCAAATCCAAAGAAAGCCGCAATTGGTAAGAGTGAGTTTCTTAGAATGTGTCGATTGTAAACCCTTGATTCAGAAGCACCTTTTGCTCTTGCTGTTAAAATAAAATCTTTCTGTTTGGTATCAATAATCTCATTACGTAGGTATTGAACGGTCGATACGGTTGTAATAAGAGCCATTGATATCGAAGGTAAGATTAAATGATTTAATTTACTCATGAAATATTCAAATGTTCCAGGTTGGAGTCCTGGTGTAACACTACCACTTGTCGGGAACCAGCCTAATGTAAAGCCGAATACCCAAAGCATAACTAAAGCAAAAATAAACAACGGTGTCGCAAAACCAAGATACGTGTATCCACTAATAGATTGATCAAGAATTGTATCATTATAACGACCACTAATAATCCCTAATGGAATTGCTATTGCATAAGTAAAGATCAATGTTAAAACCGATAGCCAAAATGAATTGATTATTCGTTGGCCAACTATATCTGTAACTGGCATCTTAAAACGAAATGATTGCCCTAAGTCACCTTTTAATACTCCACCTACCCAATCAGCATATTGAACATGCCACGGGTTATTCCAGCCAAGATTTTCTCGTATTTCATCTAATCGTTCTGGGTTAACATTAGGATCAACCATCCCAGACAATGCGTCACCAGGCATCATCTTCGCTAATATAAAAATTAAAATACTTAGAAATATCATTTGAGGAATCATTATTAATATTCTTCGAATCGAAAATTTCCACATATCAATCAACCTTTCTCAGGTAAAGCCGCTAAATGTGTATCAGACAAATTCTGTAATGGGTAGGCTAAACCTTCGTCATCAAAGTAATCGTTATAAGATTGCTCATATTCCGTTTTTACTTCTTGACGGAATTGGCGTTGTACTTCACGCTTCTTCGGATCAATATCCGGAATTGCTGCAACTAAGCGTTTTGTGTAAATGTGCTGGGGACTACTGAAGATATCATCTGCTGTTCCCTCTTCAACATAACGCCCTTTATACATGATTCCAATTTTGTCACACATATGCTTAATAACACCAAGGTCGTGACCGATAAAGAGATACGTTAAATCTAATTCTTTTTGGATATCTTGCATAAAATTTAATACTTGGGCTTGCACGGATACATCCAAAGCAGAAACAGGCTCGTCCGCAATAATCAACTTAGGTTTTAATGCAATTGCGCGTGCAATTCCAATACGCTGACGTTGACCACCAGAGAATTCATGTGGATATTTCAGAATACTTTCCGGACTTAGACCAACTAACTCCATTAATTCCTGTACTCGTTTTTTCTCTTCTTGTTTGGATAATTTTTCATAGTTACGTAATGGTTCAGATACGATATCAATAACTCGCTTTTTCGGATTAAGTGAGGAATATGGATCCTGAAATATCATCTGTACATCCTTACGAACATCAGATCGAGAGCGTCGTAAATTAGTAATATCCTTTCCTTCGAATGTAACCGTTCCAGAAGTGATATTGTTTAATCCAATAATTGCTCGTCCAGTAGTTGTTTTCCCAGAACCAGATTCACCAACAAGGCCATACGTTGTTCCTTTTTCTAGAGAAAGAGAAACACCATCTACAGCTTTGACATGGTCAACTGTACGTCCGAAAATACCTCCCTTAATCGGGAAATGAACTTTTAAGTTTTCTACATCAAGAAACGCCATGCTGCTCCTCCTCGCTTTCTGGGAAATCAAAATGCTTATAACACGTACAACGAACAAAATGTCCTGGTTCTATTTCATGTAGTTCTGGATGATCTTCATGCTCTGAATCCTTCACCCAAGGTATTCTTGTTTTAAAGCGACAGCCTTCACGTGGAAGGTTTTGTAAAGCTGGTACAATGCCTTGGATTACGTGTAGTTTGTCTTGTGCTTCATTTGCATTTGGTACAGAATTTAACAGTGAGCGCGTATAAGGGTGTTTGGGATCTTGAAACAATGTATGAACATCTGCTATTTCAACGATTTGCCCTGCATACATTACCGCAACTCTGTCTGCCATTTCTGCTACAACACCTAGGTCATGTGTAATTAGAATAATGCCAGCATTCATATCTTCTTTTAAGTCATTAATCAACTCTAAAATTTGTGATTGAATCGTCACATCTAAAGCTGTCGTAGGCTCGTCCGCAATTAACAACTCTGGTTCATTTGCAATTGCCATTGCAATCATGACACGCTGTCTCATCCCACCGGATAATTCATGGGGAAATTGTCCATATACATAATCCGGACGTGGGATTCCTACCTTATTAAGAAGATTAATAATTTTTTCTTTTCGCTTTTCTTTTGATAAAGATTTATTGTGTAAAAGTAATGTTTCACCGATTTGTTCCCCTACTTCCATTAACGGATTTAAAGAAGTCAATGGATCCTGGAAAATCATACTCATTTCTTTACCACGAATTTTATTTAGATTTGAAGCAGAAACATTAGCAATATCATGATCTTTAAACATAATATTTCCTTCAATTTTGGCACGGTTATGAAGACCCATAACTGAAAATGCCAACGCACTCTTACCACAACCAGATTCACCAACTACAGCAAGTACTTCATTTTTATTAACAGTAAGTGATAAGTCATCCACAGCTGCATAATAATCATCTTTTATTCGAAACGAAGTTTTAAGATTTTTAATTTCTAATAATTTCTCTGACATATTTATCTCCCCCTATTCATTTTGATGTGAAAAAGGTGTCACAACCTTCTCTAGGGTGTACCTTCTTTATTATTGCTAATTCCGCTCATCATTATTATTGTATAAATTATTCTGATAATTTAGCGTTATTAAAATTAACTGCGTGATGACAATTATACTATCTATCTAGTGAAAATGCACCCCATTTTTTAAAAAATTTTATATTTTACCAGAAATCCGTCGAATTTTGTCGGTTAATATTTGCAATCAAACCCCTGTTATATCAACGTTTTTCTATAATTATTGGATTTGATTAAAAAATACAAAAAAAATAGGATAATGTTCTCATTCTCATTACCCGAACGCTATTACACAATTTTTGCAATTTTCCGCGTCGTTAAATAACTGTTTTTTGTTAAAATTCACAAAAAAATAAAAAACTCATTCGTAAAAGAATGAGTTTTTTATTACTAACTATTTATTTGTTTTTCAATAAATTCATTGCTGTAACGTTCATCATAAACATGACATGCAACCCAATGACCATTTTTATATTCTTGGAATTTCGGATCTACCTTCGCACAAACTTCTGTAGCAAGTGGACATCTTGTTCTAAAACGACAACCACTAGGTGGATTAACCGGACTAGGTACATCCCCTTCAAGAATAATTCTTTCTCTAGTACGTTCAACTTCTGGATCCGATACTGGTATCGCACTTAATAATGCTCTTGTATATGGGTGCAATGGTTCTTCATATAATTCATCACTTGTCGCAATCTCAACCATGTTTCCTAAGTACATAACACCAACGCGGTCACTAATATGTTTTACCATAGAAAGATCATGCGCAATGAATAAATACGTTAAATTTCTTTCTTTTTGTAATTTTTTTAGTAAATTTACTACTTGTGCTTGAATAGAAACATCAAGTGCCGAAATGGGCTCATCTGCTACTATAAAATCCGGATCAACTGCTAAGGCTCGAGCAATTCCTATGCGTTGCCGTTGACCTCCACTAAATTCATGTGGATAGCGATTCCCGTGATCAACATTTAAACCTACTGTTTCTAATAATTCATTTACTCTATCAGAGCGCTCTTTTTTGGTTTTTGCAAGGCCATGGATATCCATACCTTCTGCAATAATATCTTTAACAGTCATTCTTGGATTTAATGAGGCATATGGATCTTGAAAAATCATTTGCATATTTTGATTAAATTTCTTCAACTCTTTTTTAGACTTCTTAGCGTGAACATTTTCACCTTGAAAGTTCACCGCTCCATCAGTCGCTTCATATAAACGTAAAATGGTACGACCTGCTGTTGACTTCCCGCATCCAGATTCTCCTACTAAGCCAAATGTTTCACCTTTGAATATATCGAAGGTAATCCCATCAACAGCTTTTAACACATTTTGACGGTCAACTCTGAAATGCCTTTTTAAATCTCTAATTTCTAGTAATTTTTCTTTTTCATTAACCATGAACCTTGGAACCTCCTATAACTGCAGACTCCGGTATTTCTACTTCTGGAGCTCGTTCGTCCAGTAACCAGCAAGCTGTTTTTTGGGTATCAGATACATCCTTGTAATCAGGCATTTTTTCTTTACAAACTTTCATAGCATAAGGACAACGCGCAGCAAATGGGCATCCTTTTGGTGGATCTGCTAAGTCCGGTGGTGATCCTGGAATAGCTAATAATTCTTCATCCCCTCCACCATCAATTTTCGGCATAGATGCTAGTAATCCCCATGTATATGGATGCTTAGGGTTATAAAAAATATCATCAACATTACCAGATTCAACAATTTTACCACCATACATTACGACTACTCGTTTTGCCGCATTAGCAACGACACCTAAGTCATGTGTAATTAAAATGATTGCTGTCCCTGTTTCTTCTTGTAATCCACGCATTAAATCTAATATTTGAGCTTGAATGGTAACATCCAATGCAGTCGTAGGCTCATCAGCAATTAATACTTTCGGATTACAAGCTAATGCTATCGCAATCATCGCTCGTTGACGCATCCCACCGGAATATTGATGCGGATATTGTTTCACACGAGTTTCTGGGTTAGGAATTCCTACTAATTTCAGTAGTTCCACCGCACGAACTAACGCTTCTTTTTGAGACATATTTTGGTGTTTTATCAGGCCTTCCGAAATTTGCTTACCTACTGTCATTGTGGGATTTAACGATGTCATTGGATCTTGGAAAATCATACTGATATCTTTTCCGCGTATACTTTCCATCTGTTTTTCTGATTTTTGCGCCAAATCTTCTCCATCGAACATAATAGATCCGCTAACAAACTTTCCGGGCGGCATTGGGACTAGTTGCATAAGAGATTGCGCCGTTACACTTTTTCCTGAGCCAGATTCCCCTACTATTGCCAAGGTTTCCCCTTCGCTTAATTCAAAACTCACTCCACGTACTGCTTTTACTTCTCCACCATAGGTATCAAATGATACGGAAAGATTATCTACTTCTAATATTTTCTTCATTGTATCCTCTCCTCCCATTACTTGCGTTCTTTCGGATCTAATGCATCTCTCAATCCGTCTCCAATAACGTTAAATGCCAGCATCGTTAAACAAATAAAAAACGCAGGGAAGAATAGCTGATATGGATAAAACTGAAATGCTCCTAAAGCATCACTTGTCATCGTTCCCCAACTAGCTAGAGGTGCTGGAACCCCAAGCCCAAGAAAGCTCAAGAAAGCTTCTGTGAAGATGGCAGTTGGTACCGTTAACGTTAATGTAACAAGGATTGGTCCCAACGTATTCGGAATTAAATGTTTTGATAGCAATCGAAAATTACTCGCTCCTAATGACTTAGAAGCCATCACATATTCTTCCGATTTTAGCTGCATAACTTGTCCACGAACAATCCTGGCCATATTTATCCATCCCGTAACCGTCATCGCTATAATTAACGTCCAAAGTCCTTTATCCATGACCACCAATAGTAATATAACGACTAGTAGATATGGTACACCGTACAATATATCTGCAAATCGCATCATATATTCATCGACTTTGCCACCGAAATAACCAGCAATTGAGCCCCAAATGATACCAATAACAAGGTCAATAAACGCTGCCATTAGTCCGATAAATAGAGAAATTTTTGCACCTTCCCATGTTCTTGCAAAAATATCTCTACCTAATTCATCTGTGCCAAACCAATGGTCAGCTGATGGCGGTTGGTTAACACTCAGTAAATCATTATCCCGGTAATTTTCACCTGAAATAGGTTGACCAATAAGAGCCATAATACCGAGTAATATAATTGCTACAATTCCCGCAATTGCTAACTTATTTTTCCGAAAACGTCTCCAAGCATCCTTCCAATAAGAAGTACTCTCACCGACTATTTTTTCAGCTTCCTGTTGATTCACCTCAAGTGGTTCGAAGTCTGATTTCGTTATTTTTGTTTGTTCCATTTACTTCTCACCACCCTTTCCCGCTACTTTAATTCTTGGATCAACTAATCCGTAAATAAGGTCAACAATAAGTATAGAAATCAGTAAAAGAACACTAAAGAAAACGGTTGTCCCCATAATTACTGTGTAATCACGATTTGTAATACTGATTACGAACTCACTACCTAAACCTGGGATCCCGAATATTTTTTCAATAACAAAGCTTCCCGTTAATATCGATACAACTAAAGGTCCTAAATAGGAAATCACTGGCAATATCGCATTTCGCAATCCATGTCTATACGTTACAACACGTTGCCCCAAACCTTTTGATTTTGCCGTTTTAATATAATCCGCATTTAAAACTTCAAGCATACTTGAACGCATTAGTCGTGCAATAAAAGCAAGTGGTGTTGACGCTAATGCAATAGCTGGCAAAATAGTACTCATGAAAGATTCATATCTAGCAATCGGCAATAGATCTAATTGGATAGCGAATATATATTGTAAAATAGTCGCCATGATGAAGCTAGGTACTGAAATACCTAGGACAGCGATTACCATAGCAGTGTAGTCACCAAATTTATTGTGCTTTAGAGCTGCTATAACCCCTAATAATACTCCGAAAGCAAGTGCAATAAATATCGCTTCCAAACCTAGTATTAATGAATACGGAAAACTTCTACCAATAATATCCATAACTTCTTGTCCCACATATTTAAATGAGGGTCCAAAGTCAAATGTTATCGCATCAACTAAATAATTCACATACTGCACGTGAAGTGGTTCATTCAAACCATAAGCTTCATTCATCTGCTCTTCTAAAGCAGGTGGTATTTTCCGCTCAGACGCAAAAGGTCCACCAGGTGCTGCTTGCATCAGGAAAAATGTAATCGTAATGATGAAAAATAGTGAAACAACAATGTAGCCAAGACGTTTTAATAGGTACCTCGCCAAAAATTACACCTCCGAGTTCTCCTTGATAATTCTAATTTATATGTAATTTCAAACAATTAAAAAAGGGTGAAATTCTTTCACCCCATACATTCCGTTTCTATAAACTTACGTATAATACTTTATAGAAACAGAGAATATTATTAGCAAATGCTCCCTAATATTTTTTGCTAAATTCACTATCCTTGTGATGGGTTTAACTCTTGTTTGTAATTACGTTTTAGCAAAATATTTAAGTCAATCTGATAAAGGAATATCAAATCCCTTATCAGATTGCCTTTTAGTGATTTTCTTTACTACTCTTTTGAACCAGAAATATAACCCCATTTGTATTGAACACTACCCATTGGTGATACTTCAATACCTTTTACATAATCTTTATTGATCCATGCATTTGTATAGAAGTACACAGGTGAAATCGGCATTTCATCCATAAAGATTGCTTCCGCTTCACGTAGGATCTCTTTACGAGCTGCCGGATCTGTTTCCGTTCTAGATTGTTCAATTAAATCAGAGTATTCTTGACTCTCCCAGTTTGTATAGTTGTTTCCACCAACAGATTGGAAGATTTCAATGAAGTTGATTGCATCATTAAAGTCAGCTAACCAACCCATACGTCCTACTTGGAAGTTACCTTCACCCATTGTATCAAGGTAAACATTCCACTCTTCGTTGTTTAATTCTACTTCAACACCAAGATTTTCTCTCCACATGTCTTGGACAGCCTGTGCAATTGTAGCGTGGGCTTCACTAGTATTATAGGAAAGCTGAATTTTTGGTAATTCATCTAATCCTAATTCGTCAAGACCTGCTTCTAAATATTCTTTTGCTTGTTCTACATCATTATCATTAAAGTATCCTTCAGCATTTTCTTCCCAAATTGATGGTGGTACTAATGCCATTGCAGGTTGTTCCTCACGTTTCGTTACACTCTCTACAATTCCTTGGCGATTTATTGCTGAAGCAAATGCTTTACGAATATTTACATTATCAAAAGGTGCTTCTTCTGTATTAAATGCATAGTAGTATACTCCAGCTAAAGGAGAAATATTTAATGTTCCTTCTTCTTTCAATGATTGAATAGACGCTAACGGAAGTACATCTGTCGGGTCCCCTACCCAATCTAGTTTATCGTCATTGAACATTTGTAATGCCGTGTTTTCATCATCTACCATGTACATATTAATTGTTTCTAGGTTTACACTATCTGCATCCCAATAATCAGGATTTTTCTTCAGTACGATTTGGTCTTTATGTGCCCATGATTCAAATGTAAATGGACCATTAGTAACATAATCCTCTGAAACCTCTAGTGCCCATTGATCATTTCCTTCTACAACATTATGGTTTACTGGATAGTAAGTATAGAAAGCAGTTAAATCTAGGAAATATGGTGTTGGTTGTTGAAGTTCAACAACTAATGTTTTATCGTCCTCTGCAGTGATACCTACATCATCTAAAGATCCTTCTCCAGACTTAGCAGCTTGAGCACCTTTAATCACATATAATTGGTACGCATAGTCTGTATCAGCATTTTCTGGATCTAATACCCATTTCCATGCATATTCGAAATCTTGTGCTGTCACAGGATCTCCATTAGACCATGTAGCATCCTCACGAATTTTAAATGTATACGTTGTCAAATCTTCAGACACTTCAGGTAAAGCTTCTGCCATTGCCGGTTCAACTTCACCATCATTGTTTATACGTGTTAGTCCTTCAAAAGTTTGATAAAGTACTGCACTAGAAGTTGTATCTGATGCAACACCTGGGTGTAATGATGGCGGCTCCGTTCTAATATTTACATTTAGCGTTTGGTCTGCTGCAAGTTCAGTATCCCCTTCAGCATCATCATTTTCACCTGTATCTTCTGTATCTGGTTGGGCATCGCCACCAGCATCTTCATCATCTCCGCTACATGCGGCAAGGAAAATTCCCATTCCAAGTACGAGCGTAATCGTTAATAACCACTTCTTCCAATTCATTAATTGGACCCTCCTCATTATGTTTTGTTTGTAAGTATTTAATAGAATCTGAAAATTCTATTGTAATCCATTATACTATTAATTGATTTTAATTTCATTATATTTTTAGAAAAATGTTTATAATCTGTTGCTTCAAAAGATTTGTTTTAACGAATAATTAGTACTATTATACTATTTAATTGGTTGAAAACAACAAAAAAAGACCCATAAAATGAGCCTTTTTTACGATTTTCTATATTTTATTCATTAAATAAACCTTTAAAAAAATCTCCTATACTTTTAAAAAATGAACTAAAGAAATTGCCTACTTTATTCCAAAAACCTTCATCATTTATTAGATCTCCCAATTGTTCTTGTACCTTTGATGCAATATCATTTAATTGATTTTTCACTTGGTCAAAATCAATATTTAAATCACGCATTTTTTCAAATAAGTTGATTAGTAGTTGACGATCTTCCTCACTTAATGAAATTTCCATTTTATCTAGTTGTTCCTGTACGATTCGTTCAATATCTTCTACTGTTGCTGGTTTTTGCTCTGCAATAGCTTTTTTTATCTCAGTAAGTAACTCACTTACCTTCTCCTGACTCAAGCCTTCTTTTTCAGCAAAATCTGTAGCTAAATCCAGTTCTTCACTTGCTAGTTCCATTCGCTCTTTATCTAATTCTACACCTTCTGCATCATAAGCTTTATAAATTCCCGTTAACGCAGAATGTCCGCTAACTGTTACGGGTGAAGCAACATCTACTACTGCATCTTCTACTCCTGCGGTTAATAGGGCATTAGCATACATTTCACTTGTTACTTCGGTAATATTTTCAGGGGTAACAATGTTTATTGTTAAGCCTTCCCCTTTTTCTTTCATCGTAATTTTAGCTGATGAAAACATTCTTGCACTTGGATTACCACCAATATAGTTAGCTAAATCCTCACCAGTTACATTGTACTCATCAACCATTTCTGGATCTGTTACATCTAACAATTCTCTCGTTTCTGCCCTTTGCTCTTCGGTAAGGTTATCTCCATAAACCACAATTGGAACACCTAGTTTTTCATTAATACTATCGGAAGTGTCAGCTCGAACAGAGACTTCCAAACTTGTAATCAATCCTACTATTAATACAACAATAAAAGAAAACCTCAGGAATTGTTTCATCTTATTAACTACTCCTTTTCAAATTACTATTATCAATCTATGCATGTCCATTTGAAAAAATAAGTTAAATTCTTGTTGTGCTACCATTATAATATTTTATTCCCTTTTTGAACATGTTTAACCACATTTTACATGTGCAAATAACTTTATTTCACTCTGAAAATGATATATATTTAGAGTACCGAAATATTTTTTACACAGAAGGAAGGGCATTTCCATCAGTAGTCAAGACTCAAATATTAACCGAAACTTAGCAATCATGTGGTTTGCTAACTTTTTTATTGCTGGAAGTGTAACGATGGTACTTCCATTTATTTCATTATACATTGATTCATTTGGTAATTTTTCAGATTCCTATGTTCAAAATTGGTCAGGGTGGATTTTCGGGATTACGTTTGTTGCGGCTTTCATCTTCTCACCCATATGGGGCCGAGTTGGAGATAAATATGGCAGAAAAAAACTATTAATCTTCTTCGCTATTGGATTAGGCATATCCGTATTCCTTATGGGTTTTGCGGAAAATGTATGGCAGCTATTTTTATTGCGTTTGTTCATGGGAGTGTTTACCGGTTTTATTCCGATGTCTCAGGCACTTATTTCTACACAAACACCGCAAAATGTCGCTGGTAAAGTATTAGGCACATTGCAAACTGGTAGTATTACAGGTTCACTTATGGGTCCTTTACTAGGCGGAGCCTTAGCAGATACGTTCGGTTTCGCTACAACATTTAAATGGGTATCCATTACAATATTTATTTCTGCAATTATCGTAGCTTTTGGCATTCGAGAGATACGAATGGAATATGCTGATGACAAAGATCATAAAGCATACTCAAGAAAAGAAGTTATCTTGCATATTGTAAAGCACCCGATCTTATTAGTAGTTATGCTCATTTCGACCCTTGTTCAAGTAGCTCATTTTAGCATTCAACCAATTCTATCTTTATATGTAGAGGAAATACACGGTCCAGCTAGTATTGCATTCTTTTCTGGAATGGCCTTTTCTGCTGCCGGACTCGGAAACCTGCTTATGACTCGGAAGTGGGGAAAACTTGGTGATCGGGTTGGCTATATTAAAATATTAATTTTCTTATTATTTATGGCAGGTATTGTTTATTTACCGGGTGCGTTTGTCACAAACATTTGGCAGCTAGTGATACTACGATTCTTACTCGGAGTATCCATTGGTGGAATTATTCCACTTAGAATTGCATATATCCGCCAAGAAGCACCACTCTCCATGCAAGGTGAAGTGCTTGGATACAATACAAGTTTACGTTTTCTAGGGAACATTATCGGTCCGGCTCTTGGTGGAATGCTAGCAGGATTCTTTGGATTCTCATCTGTATTCTTTGTAACGAGTGGATTGTTAGTATTATGTGGATTCATTATGTTAGTGGCATGGTATAAACATGAATATGTGGGTAATAAACATCATTCTTTATCATCATAAATTGTTCAGTCCACTTCAAATTAACGTTTGAAGTTGGGCTGTTTTTTTTGGAATGGATTGTTAATTTTGAACGAATTTTAGAAGCGCATAGCCATTTAAGCATTAATGTACTCTTACACATTAAGATTAAAAATAGAAGCTCCTTCTTGCGTTTTCATATCCATTAGTCAAACAGCTGCCTTTATCTTTCTATTTCCCGTAATCCGTTGTAAACTAGTTCTATTGTAAAGAAAGAAGGATTCACATGAATGAAAATAAAATGAAAAATGTAACACTATTTGCTTTAACGTGGCCAATTTTCATAGAAATATTACTCCATATGTTGATGGGGAATGCCGATACATTAATGCTTAGTCAATATTCGGACAATGCGGTTGCAGCTGTTGGCGTATCCAATCAAATTTTGTCGGTTGTAATTGTGATGTTTGGGTTTGTTGCCCAAGGTGCAGCTATTCTAATTGCACAAAATCTCGGTGCAGAAAACAATCCGACTGCCGGAAAAATTGCTGTTATGTCCATTAGTTTAAACCTTATCTTTTCTTTAATACTAAGCTTAGCTTTATTTATTTTTGCAAAACAAATTCTAAATGTAATGGACCTTCCGATTGAATTAATGGGTGAAGCTTCTTCCTATATGCAGATTGTTGGTGGACTTATATTTGTGCAGGCTTTGATCATGACAACAGGAGCCATTTTACGCAGTTATGGACATACAAAAGATACAATGATGGTAACTATCGGAATGAACATCGT
The DNA here is from genome assembly GCF_042684965.1 of Ornithinibacillus salinisoli. Lineage (NCBI taxonomy): Bacteria > Bacillati > Bacillota > Bacilli > Caryophanales > Bacillaceae > Ornithinibacillus > Ornithinibacillus salinisoli. The sequence continues at coordinate 31,391 of NZ_JBHUMI010000019.1, read as the reverse complement.
TAACGTCATCGGAAATTTCTTTGTTATTTTTGGACCGTTTGGTTTTCCCGTTCTTGGCGTAGTTGGTGTAGCTTACTCCACTGCAATTAGTCGTTTTATCGGATTTATTGTACTTGTATTACTATTAGTCAAACGGAGTGAGGGAGAATTAGACTTTAGAAGTTTCTTCCGCTATCAAAAACATCATGTGAAAAGTTTATTAAGAATTGGAATTCCTTCTGCGGGTGAACAGCTTTCGTATAATGCCAGTCAAATGGTCATTACGTATTTTGTTGCCCAGTTAGGAACAATTGCAATCACAACTAAGGTATACACACAAAATATTATGATGTTTATCTTTTTATTTTCCATTGCCATCGGTCAAGGTACACAAATATTAATCGGACATATGATTGGTGCAGGGAAAATTGAAGATGCCTATGCAAGGGCAATTAAAAGTTTACGAATTTCCATTTTAATTTCACTAGTAATGGCTAGCGTTATATATGTTGCTACCCAACCATTACTAGGAATATTCACCCACAATGCAACCATTATTGAACAAGGGACGTTCTTACTCTTAATGACTGTAGCTCTCGAACCCGGCAGAGCGTTTAACTTAGTCATGATCAGTTCATTACGTGCTGCTGGAGACGTGAAGTTTCCAGTTTATATCGGAATTATCGTAATGTGGGGAGTAGGAATTACATTTGCATGGTTCTTCGCCATTTACTTAGGTCTCGGACTTGTTGGTATTTGGATTTCATTTATTGCGGATGAATGGATTCGTGGCACTTTAATGCTTCGAAGGTGGAAAAAGCGTTACTGGGTAGATATGAATTTTATTGACAAAAGGCAAAACGTTTAAAAAAGAGCACGATTATTGATTTGTTTTTATGGTTATGTTAAAACTAAGGACAGTCCACAAAATAGAAAGAAAGTGATACATTGGGTATAGTCGTAGTTGAAATTTGTGACGGTAATGCAATCACTACTTTAAATATAGAAGAAATACTTGAAAAAGAATTCCCAGAGGTAGCCGTGTTGACAAGTGACTGCTTGTCATTTTGCGGTCTGTGTCGTGTTAAACCATATGCGCTTGTTAATAACAAACGCATTCACGGCTCAACACCAGAGGATTGTTTAAATAAAATTAGAGAAGCAATAAAAGAAGAACTAGCCATATATCAGTAATATGGTTAGTTCTTCTTTTATCTTATTTCGACAGTATTCATTTCCCAGGAAATATTGTGTCGGAAATTTAGGTATTATAGGCTTTCTTTAAATATTTCAATGGAATCTTGTTTCGACAAGACTTTAAAGTTACCATACTCTGGACGAGCAGTAACTGTTTTATCCGCCATTATTTCGACACTACTCTCTTTAATGTTATAGTCACTTAATCGAGTAGGAGCTCCAATCTTCGTCCAGAAAGATCGTAGTGCTTCAATACCTTCTATAGCAATTTCATGATCCGATTTACCTGCCGTATCAACATCAAAAACACGAGTTGCCATTTGTACAAATCGACCAACGTTTTGATCATCTAGGACGTGTTTCATCCAATTTGGGAATAAAATAGCCAACCCTCCACCGTGAGGAATATCATGTACAGCAGAAACGGCATGCTCCAAATTATGTGATGCCCAATCTCCACGATAGCCCATGTTTAACATATTGTTCAACGCAAGTGTTCCACTTAACATAATGGTTTCTCGATATTCATAATTCTCTAGATCGTTCAACAGTTTTGGCGCTGTCTCCATAACTGTTATTAAAAGTGATTCACAAAACCGATCCTGAACTGGTGTATTCGTTGTTTGATGGAAATAATGTTCCAATACATGTGACATCATATCAACAATACCGTATATCGTCTGATCCTTTGGAACCGAGTAAGTATTTGTCGGATCAAGGATGGAGAATTTTGGATATGAAAATGGTGAACCCCAACCATACTTCTCATTGGTTTCCCAATTTGTAATCACAGAACCTGCATTCATTTCCGATCCTGTTGCAGCAAGAGTTAATACCGTTCCAAATGGCAAAGCACCTTCTGCCTCTACCTTTTTCGTTACAACATCCCACATATCTGCATCTGTTTTTGCTCCAACCGCAATTGCTTTTGTACAGTCTATCGTACTACCACCACCAATAGCTAAAACAAAGTCAATGCCTTCATTTTTACAAATTTCTACACCTTTACGTACGGTAGATATTCTGGGGTTCGGTTCTACGCCAGGAAGTTCAAAAACTTCTGCATTCATTTCAGCTAATTTCGCTAACACATTATCGTAAATCCCATTACGTTTAATACTTCCGCCACCATATACGATTAGTACTTTTGAGCCATAGGATTTCACTTCATTTGGTAACGCATCTATTTGCCCTTTTCCAAAAATAAGCTTAGTTGGGTTATGATATGTAAAATTATCCATTTAGAAACTCTCCTTCTTTATTTTGTATAAACCACCGCATCCATTTCCACAAGTACATTTTTGGGTAACCGGCTTACTTCCACAGTAGCACGTGCAGGATATGGCTCTTGTAAGTAGCCACCGTATATATCATTTACCTTTGCAAAATCATCCATCGAAGTTAAATAAATTGTAAATTTAACAACTTGTGAAAAACTTACTCCCGACTTAGCCAAAATGGCTTTTAAATTTTCCAATACCTGCTTCGTTTGTGCTTCAATCCCATCAACTACTTCACCAGTTGATGGATTAATACCAATTTGACCAGAGATATAAATAAAATCACCCGCTTGAATAGCCTGTGAATATGGCCCAATTGCAGCTGGTGCGTTTTCAGTATGGATTTCTTTTACCATTCGTATTCACTCCTAGCAAATATTTACCTTTCTTGTATCATATCATTTTTACTTCTTCCTTTGCTTGTTAAACGTATTGTCAAGAAGTATTAATTCTTAATTGGATCAACACTATTCCAATGAAACACCTTCTTTATATGCCATAACAGATCGCACATAATATATGTCCCCATAACAGGCGTTATACTGTTTTGCTTCTTCCCGTAAACAGCTGTAAATGGATTGATCAGGGGCATTTTCATACATCTCTTGTGAAAAATTGATAGCAATTTCTTGTGAATAACTTTTCGATTGCTCTCGGACATAATTAATAAAACCTTTACCAAAATTATAAGATTGTATCGCCAATTCTAAATCACCATCAGCTGCTTCAAGTGTTTCCGAAAAATAATAGACTCCTTGTTTAATAGATAGTTCTGGGTCATCAATACATCCAACTTGTCCACAATAGCTTTCTGAAGACTGCATGGGATCGTTACCACGTCCTCCTGACTCCTGCATCATCATAGCTAATAAAACGTCTACATATTCCGAAACACCATATTCCTCAGCGTAATCCTCCACTATTGGTTGATAACGTATGACATCCTTACTAATTCTGTTGTAATTAATTTCCCGAGGTTTTTCATATGACAATACAGAAATAACGACCAATGCAGTCATTAGGAATATCGTAACTAGAATTGCTTGCTTGAAAGCTATCTTCGTTCTTTTCTTCATCTCCATCAACCTTTTAATCTATTATTTTTATCGAGGCTGTTTTCTAAAAGATTGTTGTTTGTTAAGTATGAATCTTTATGATTAATTTATATAAACTGCGAAGCACCTTAAAATGAAAAACGTGGTGAAATATGAGATTAAATGTACTGCTCCAAATCCTGCTCCAGAAATACACTTCGCTTTCCGCGGGCGGCTTACTCGCTCGCAAAACAAGTGCGCTTGCATCTTCTAGTAATGCTTCGCGCTAGGCTTCCACAACGGAAGGGGAAAACGGAGCGGACATGGCGTACGTTATTACGTAAAATAATCTCATTTGAAAATATTATCGGACATCAAGTACGTTATTTGCTCTAATTCGTACCAGAATACCTGTCATTTCGGTTAATAACGGAACTGATGTCCTTTTAACCCCTTTATTACCCACTTTTGTCACAAATAAGGGAAGAATTGTCCGTTTCCATACTTCGCCTATCCATATATCTTCTTTGCCTCTTCGCGTCCCCCGCGGAAAGCAACTGCCCGCAGCGAAGAACACGTTTCAAAGTTACTTCGCATTTCACACCAATTTTGCAAAAAAGAGCCTTTATCTAAAGTTATTAACAGAGTTATCCCCATTCATCAACAGAGGTAATGTGTAGAATTATACAATATTTTGTAGAATAATGTTATTAATTAATCAAAATATAGGGGTTATCCTCATCTTATCCACAAATTGTTAATAAGTTAAGCTCGTTTTTTTGTAAACAGTTCCTTCTCACGCCATTTTCCGAACCGATAATACAAAAAGGCAAACAAGCTACTTATTATAAAACTACTTCCCATCCCAATGGCAATACCTGTATCTCCAAACCAACTAGAGAATAAAGCCGTTAGCGGATAACGTAAAATCCAGAATGAGATAATATTGAGTACGAGAACTTGATACATCGCACCAGAAGCACGAACAATTCCATTTAATACAAAGTTAATACCTAAAAAAGGATAGCATAAAGCAATTATTTGTAAGTATTTCGTTCCAAACGCGACAGCATCCTTATCTTGAATAAATAACTGAACACCATAATGGGCAAAAAAGACAACGAAAAGTCCGATTGCCATCATAATACCAAAGTTATAGAGCACGCCATACTTTGCAATTCGATTAACACGTTGCCAATCCCGTACACCAATATTTTGACCTGCCATACTGTTAACTGCAGTTCCGAGGGCGTGCGCAGGAAGCATTAGCAAACTATCCAACCGCTGGGATGCACTAAATCCAGCAACTACCCCTTCTCCGAACGTTGTAACTACACTCATAATCGCAGCTGCTCCGGCTGAAATTACAGCCATTTGTAACCCGGAAGGTATCCCTAAGTTTAATATCAAACCTACTTCTTGTTTAGCAGGTAGTTTAGGAAGCATAAATGGTGCTAGTTTTTTGTACAGTACAAAAATCAATCCATATAAAAATGCACTTCCCTGTGAGACAATCGTTGCATACGCAGCACCTTCAATACCAAGATTAAACCCGGCAATAAATAATGGATCTAATACCAGATTCAAAGCAACAGCAATCATTACAAATCGTAACGGTGTTTTACTATCACCTAACGCTCGTAAAACAGTACTAATAAAGTTATAGCCAAACAAAAATAAGATTCCTAAAAAGTTAATTTGCAAATAGGCTTTTGCACTTGCCATCATTCCTTCTGGCGTCCCTAACAGACTTAATAACTGCTCAGCAAAAATGAACCCTATGAATCCTAGAAATACAGATAATCCTATTAAGATCACGACAAAGGCATTTAAATAACGACGTAATCCTTCTTCATTTGAACGTCCCTTTTGCTGCGAGAGTATAGTTAGGGCAGCATTATTTAATCCTATTATAAAGGATAATACAGTAAAAATAATGGCACTGGATATAGCAACTGATCCTAACGCGTTTGCTCCAAGTAAATTACCCACCCATAAGCTATCAGCAATCTGGTAGGATGTTTGTAATAAATTTGTAAGCATTATTGGACCAGAGAACAAAATCAATTGTTTTAATATACTTCCTTCGGTAAAGTCATGCTGTTTTTTCATAACACATGCAAACCTTTCTATACACATCTTTACACCTAGTTCTTCTTATTTTATCACTTGTTCTTCCATAATTCCTCTAACATTGCCCATCAAAAATGACCACAAAAATATATTGTAATTTTAAAAATACTTATAATAATATGATATTATAGAAATAAGTTCTATAAAAAAGGAGATGGTATGGATTATGATGCAAGTTCCATTAACAGTTGGCTCCATCCTAGAACACGCTGAAACGTTTTTTTCTAAGAAAGAAGTTATTTCACAAACACATGACAAACTTCACCGGCTAAATTACGGAGAAATCGGCCAGCGTACCAGAAGATTGATGAGTGTGCTACACGAATTAGGTATACAAAAAGGAGATCGAGTCGGTACGCTAGCATGGAACCACCATCGACATCTAGAGGTTTATTTTGCGGCTCCAGGGATGGGAGCAGTACTACACACAATTAACATACGCTTATCACCGGAACATGTTATTTACATTATCAATCACGCAGAAGATAAAGTTTTATTTATCGACGAAGACATTCTACCTCTTATTGAAAAAATACAAGATCATCTAACTACTGTTGAAGCTTTTGTGGTCATGACCGATAAAGCCGAACTCCCAGAATCTAACCTTACACCGCTATATTCTTACGAAGAACTACTGATCACAGGAGATCCATCCCACTCTTTCACAACTGACATTAATGAAAACGAACCAGCTGGTATGTGCTATACTTCAGCAACGACTGGCAATCCAAAAGGCGTAGTTTATTCCCATCGAGGTATTGTGTTACACAGTTATGCATTAGGATTAGCAGATACTGCAGCTATTTCCGAGTCAGATGTCTCCATGCCTGTAGTGCCACAATTTCATGTTAATGCTTGGGGAACACCATTTGCTTGTACTTGGTTTGGAACTACGCAAGTAATGCCTGGACCTCGCTTTACACCAAAACGACTGGCTGAGTTCATTGAGCGGTTTCATGTCACTATAACAGCTGGGGTGCCGACCATTTGGTTAGGGTTATTACGGGAAATAGAACAAGGGGATTATGATTTGTCTAGCTTACGAGCGGTATTATGCGGTGGTTCGGCTGCACCGTTAGGACTTATTAAAGCATTTGAACAAAAACATAATATACCTTTCTATCATGCATATGGGGCAACGGAAACAACCCCTCTCGTTACATTATCGCGACTAAAGAGCTATCAGCAGAATTTTTCGGATGAAGAAAAGTTGAAAGAACGTGCTCGACAGGGAATTCTTGTTCCTGGTTTGGAAATGAAAGTGGTTGGTGATCATGGAGAAATTGAATGGAATGGACAAGAAATGGGTGAATTACTCCTTCGTGGACCATGGATTGCAAGTGAATATTATAAGGACGTTCGTACAGAACAGGCATTTGTCGATGGTTGGTTCCATACGGGAGATGTTGTTACCGTGGATGAAGAAGGTACAATTCAAATTGTTGACCGTACAAAAGACTTGATTAAAAGTGGTGGTGAATGGATTTCTTCCGTCGAAATTGAAAACGCTATCATGACACATCATGCTGTTTTTGAAGCAAGTGTTGTAGCGATACCAGATGCTGAATGGCAAGAACGTCCAATTGCTTGTGTAGTCTTACATGAAGATTTTGTTGATAAGATTAATAAAGAAGATATTCTTGAATTTCTAAAACCCCAATTTGCAAAATGGTGGTTACCAGATGATGTGTTATTTATGAATGAAATACCTAAAACATCTGTCGGTAAATTTTTAAAACGCCAATTGCGTGAAGAAGTTAAAGAACATTTTAGTATTCACGATTAATTAATTTCCTTTGGTCAGTTAGCTACATCACTTTGTGTTTATGTAGCTAACTGACCGTACACATAACTTATCAATTAAACTGTGAATTCTTTTTTCACTTGACAATATTATGAAAATTCCGTACTATAATAGAAATTAACCTCTTTCGGGAAACAAGTATTACACATTTAAATGACAGAAAATTCTGTTATATATTAAAAAACAATTTCTTATAACACAACTTCAAGTAAGGAGGGTTGATATATTGAAAATTAAACTTGCTGTTTTTGGGAGAAATGAATTAATTAATCGTTTTCGAAGTTGTGTAGCACAACATAAGGATATTGAAATCATTCCTTTTACATATCGAAAAGCGATAGAAACGGTAGATTTACTTGAAAAAGCTTTTATGTGTGATACGTACGTATTTTTGGAGTCTCTTCCTTATCTTTATGCAAAACAAAAAATAGAAAAAAAACGACTCCCCATTGTACAAGTCGCATTTGATGAGTTTATGGTTTTAACGTCGTTCTATCATTTAAAAAACACGTATAATCAATCGTTAGATCGACTGTCTATTGATGTACTAGATAGGAGTCATGTAACGGAAGTTTTAACCGAACTGGTTCTTCGGGATCGAGATATTTATACATATAGCTATGGACAAGACAATATAGTTGATATACCTAAAATTGTTTCTTTCCACCAGAAACTATGGGATGACGGGAAAATTGACCATGTTTTAACTTCCCTAGATGAGGTGGAACAAAAACTAAAGGAAATCGGCATACCAACAATTAGTATGATTATCCCTCACATCAATATGGAGAAAGCAATCGTACAAGCCAAATCCATTACAACTTTAAACATGAGTAAAAGCGCTCAAATCGTTGCTGGTTTTGCAAAAATTAAAGACATAGAAATACTGAAAAATAAACACGGGGAACTCTATGTACAGCAGCTACAAGAAAAGCTACAACAAATACTATGGAAGTTTGGTGAAAAAACGTTCGCTTCCGTTTTTACCAATCATGAAAATCATTATGTAATCATCGGAACACGCGGTGTCTTGGATCATATCACAAATCATTTTCGTGATTTTCCGTTATTACAAGAAATTGAGGAATCGTTAAAAACAGCCGTAGATATTGGTTTTGGGCTTGGTTTAACTGCAAAGCAGGCAGAGGATCATGCAAAGCTTGCATTGGAAGCATGCTCTAACAATAAAAATAGCAGCTGTTATATTGTTAATGATCGTGGTGAAAAGATAGGTCCATTAGGAGTAAAAAAGCACTTTGACACCTCACAGCTCTATCAGGCTCTGATTCATAAAGCAAGACTTAATAACGAACTCTCTTATAACTTTATTGACTTCATCAAAATTCGTAATAATGAGCCTTTTTCATCCAATGATATCGCAGCATTTTACAGTGTGACTAAAAGAAGTGCTGAACGTACGGTTAATAAACTTTTATCGGGTGAGGTCATAAAAATTGTCGGTGAAGAAAAACCATATGTAAAAGGACGACCTAGAAAGTTATTTCAAATTAATATGTAAGCGAAAGGAAAATCAGTAAGGGCCAAAATCCCTACTGATTTTTCTTTGAATTCTTCAGTTTTTCCAATCCCTTATTTCGATTTAATATAAGCTTTGCTTCTTCATAATCAGCATCATCTACCATACCATTTAATACATATATCCTGTTATCATCATCATTCGAGATTTCTAGATTATAAAATGCAGAATACCCGATATTAAACGCTGTCTCACTCGTTGATGAAAAAGGAGCAAAAGCATTTTCGCCTCCGAAACCGCCATCACCTGAGATGGTATCAATAGTGATCTCATATGAATGCAATGTTTTTAAACTAGCCTCAGCTGATAAAGCATCATCTTCTGTCTGGAAGTATCCCATAATTTGTTTGGCCATAAAATCATCCTTTCTCGTTAGTATTTATTCCTTATTGTTTACAAAAAAGAAAATAATAACAAACGACGCGAACAGATTAACTGTTACAAGTCACGATCACAAAAAGATATTACGAANTGTGCGTCGTAGCGACGTACGAACTGCGCCAGCGTAACGCTGGTGGTTCAATGTTGCCACGCAAAGTGGCGGTTTTAATTGAACAGTCCCCGTAGGAGATAAAGGAAACATGCCCCTTCATAGGGGTATGCCGACGTTGGGCGCAAAGCCCGATTTTAGTCGGCCTTCCTTTAATCTTATGGATTAAGGATGTTCGACTATGTCGAACTGTTATCGTACGGAGGTGAGGGAAGTTGCGCTAGTCGCTGGGCGCTGGTCGATAAAAACGCCACGTCCTGTGGCGTCATCGACACTAGGACGTCCTGTCCGTCGGAGCTGGACGTGGCTGTTCCTGCCAAGAATTATCCACAGGTATTAAATTTTATAATTTCCTAGACCATAACAAAATCGCACAGTTTAAATATACTGTGCGATTTGCTATGTGAACTATAATTTGTTCATCTTTATTCTATATGTTTAATAGTTCGCGTACATCTTCTTCACTCAAGCTCGATAACATGGTTTCACCTGGTTGAATTACTTGGTCAATGAGTTCGCGTTTCTTCTGCTGTAGCTCATAAATCTTTTCTTCTATTGTTCCTTCTGTAATCAGACGAATAACTTGAACAACATTTTTTTGTCCAAATCGGTGTGCCCGCCCTGTAGCTTGATCCTCAACAGCAGGATTCCACCATAAGTCATATAAAATTACTGTATCTGCACCTGTAAGGTTTAGCCCAGTTCCACCGGCTTTTAGCGAAATTAGAAAGACATTATTTTCCCCATTATTAAAGCGTTCGCTCATTTCTACTCGATCTCTTGATGGCGTTTGCCCTGACAAGTAGAAATACTCAATACCTTCTTGTTGTAATTTTCCTATAATAATCTCATGCATACTCGTAAATTGGGAGAAGATTAACATTCGCTTTCCGTTTGCAATAGCATTTTTTACGGTTTCCATCAGAAGTTCTAGCTTGCCAGATTCTCCTTCATAATTTTCGATAAACATCCCTGGGTGGCAACATATTTGCCTTAATCTAGTTAATCCAGCTAATATTTTCATCCGATTTTGCTGGAATCCAGTTTCTTTCATTGATTCTGCCGCTTCTTGTTGAACTTGACGTAAATATCCAATGTAAAGTTCTTTTTGATGGCTTGTCAGTTCAGAAACACTAACTGACTCTATTTTTTCTGGAAGTTCTTTTAGTACATCCTTTTTCAATCTGCGCAAGATAAATGGCTTTGTAATAGCAGCAATTTTTTCATTTGATAATTGCTTAAATGTCTTCTGATTTGGCATGAGTCCAGGTAACACAACTTGAAAGATTGCCCACAATTCATCTATTGAATTTTCAATTGGTGTTCCACTTAAAGCAAACCTTCTTCCCACTTTAAGCTGGCGAATCGCATGGGATGTCTTGGTTGCATAGTTTTTAATATATTGTGCTTCGTCCAGAATTAATGTTTGGAAAGTCCTATCTTTGTAATATGCAATATCTTGCCTTAATGTTGCATAAGAAGTAATCCATACATCCACATCAGTTAAGCTTGTAATTTTCTCGTGCCTCTCTGCTGGGGAACCTGTTAATATGGCTACTTGTAATTTCGGTGAGAATTTTTCAAACTCATTCTTCCAATTGTATACCACAGATGAAGGTGCAACTATTAAATGTGGATTTTCACTCGGTTCCGAAGCGATATAAGCAATACTTTGTAACGTCTTTCCGAGTCCCATATCATCCGCTAAGATACCACCTAAATGATAATTACTTAATGACTTAAACCACTGATAACCTGTCATTTGATAATTTCGCAAGGTGGCTTCAATTCCGTCTGGAAGATCATATTGTTGCTCTTCCGGCGACTTCAGCTCATAAAGCAATTGCCTAAATGCAGGGTCATAGCTTTTCTTCGTATCAATAAGTTCATCGACTTGCGTTCCTCGATAAACAGGCATGTGAATGTTACCATTTTCCACATCAGACTTTTGTATATCCAGATCACGAAAGAACTTTTGAATAGATGAATATTCTTCTCCTTCAAGAGATAACATTTGACCACTTTGCAAACGATAGTAGCGCTTTTTCTCGATAACCGCATCTAAAATTCTGTTAATCTCATCATCAGCCACACCATCAATATTGAAACCTATTTCAAGTAAATTAGTAGATGACTCCATTTTTACGCTCGTACTCGGTATTGGGTCATTTTCAATAATTAAATGACGTATTTCCGAAGTTAAGAAAAGCTCCACATAATTATCCAAGATAGGTAACACTTTATAGAGAAAATCATATAACTCATCTTCATGCGCTTCAATATACAATGCTTTTCCATTGTAATGAAAATTGGCATGTTCGATTAGTTGCATAATCTGTTGTTCCTTTTCCACATCCCGAATGATAATAGGATCGTTTTGTTCGCGACCATTAAAGGGATTAATTACCTGATCTCCATAGTGATATTCCAGTCGACCTACCACCCAGTCAGCTTGCCATTCAAGATATAACTTGGCACGTAATGGCACTTGAATAATTTCTTGTTGTACCTTCTCTTCTATCTCTACATCTCCAACCTTTTTAAGTGATGGCAACACTTCAGATAGAAACACATCCGCTTGGTTTTTCGCTATTGGAAGCCGCTGATCAATCATGCCAAATTGACTAACGTGATCAAGAATAGGTAATTGCTCTTTTGCTGGAAAATAAAATACACCATTGGAAAATAATATTTCATAAGGTTTGAAAAACGTTCCATTCTCTACATCATGCATCGTTAATAATAGATCATTTTGATCATTTTTCGTTAGGGCAAAATGGTAAGGTAATTTGTCTTTTTCAATGGCGGGCTGTTGATATGTTTGCTTCCCCACCTCTACACTTACATCTCGCTCGACTAATTTTTCTAACAGTTCTTTGGCCACGAGCGGTGGAATGATAATAGATCGCTTATCATGCATATTCCCTTGATAATGATAGAAACGGTACCCACTATAGATTTTTTCATTTCGCAATATGGAATAGAGCATCTCAAAGATAGTAAGGTCTTGTTGTAGTATGAAGTGTTGTTCAGGAGAGTAGGTGAATGTTTTTGTAAAAAAATGCTCATTACCATGAACGACATCTTCTAAAAAACTTCCTGCATCCTTGACAACGAAAGTTCGCTTTTCACCAGTTTTTAGTTCAACAACCAGATTTTTATCATAGGTCCATTTCATAATATATTCCACATGTAAAGGTACTTTATCTGGCAAAATTTCAAGTGTGTTAGATTGTTGTGGAATAGAGCTCAGTGCCTGAATAAAACGGTTCGTTGTCCGATAATCGTAATTATCAAATGTAGTCGCATTGTTCGAATCTTTATGTTTAATGCTAATTAATGTAGCAGCAATATGCTTGCACGAATTATACGTATCAAACGCCGGGCAATCACAGTACGTATCGATGGAACCATCATCAAAATCTTTTGTATTAATTTCCACGAAATATTCCTCAGAACCGTGTACAGTTGCAGTCCAAACTTGATAGTTAATATCATACAATAAATCACTTACTAGACCTTGATTATAATATTCTAATCCCCGCTTATAGATAATAGGCGGAAAAAGCTTCTGTATATTAATATCGCTCAATTTTTTCAAAACCCTATTAACCTGCCTTTATACATTCTCCTTATATTGTAAACGAGAATGCAAAGTTTTAAAACCTAAAGGTGCCAGGTACTTGTAAATATTTTACAAGTACCTGGCACCTATTTTGCTTTTAGTAACAGGTAGATATAAATAAGGATGGATATGAGTACCGATCCTGCTGCTGTTAGGTATATTGCTCCGTAGTTAAGAATGAATGCGATTTGTCCAAATAGTATTGCTCCCATTCCTACCCCTAAATCAAAAGAGGAAAAGAACGTCGCATTCGCCATCCCCTTTCGATTGTTTGGTGCTTTTTCAACAGCCCATGCTTGTAGTGCTGGTTGAACACCGCCAAAACCAAGGCCATACATGGCAGCAGCAATAAGCAATACGGTTGTGTTTGGCAACCAGAATAACAATATCATAGCGCCAAATATGAGAAACGCTCCAGGCAAAAATACATATATATGCCCTTTTCGATCATACAGCTGACCAGCGAATGTTCGTGATAACATTAAAAATAATGCAAACACTAAGAAGTATAAACTAATCCCCTCAACACTTTTTTCTATAGCATATAATGGAAGGAATGTTGCGATTCCTCCGAAGGTAAACGTAATAAATAATAACAATATGGAGGGTTGTATTGCCGTTTTCTCGAAAATGTCAAAGCGTGCAGGAACTGATTTATCTTCTGATGCTTCCACTTTTTTATAGTGGATTTTTGCGGATAATAGAAATGCCATAAGACCTAATGAACCACATATCAAAAATAACTGTGTAAACGATATTACATCTACAAGTGCTAATCCTAATGCAGGTCCAAATGATAATGCAATGTTACCCGATAAGCCAAAATATCCCATACCTTCCCCACGACGTTTCGGCGGAATAATGTCTGTTGCGATAGTACCGGTAGCAGTAGTGGATAAGCCCCAGCCAAGCCCTTGAACGATGCGCATCAGTAACAGTAAAAAAATACTACCTATAAAAGCATAGGACCCTACCGATAGAACAAAAATTGCTAGACCCGTCATGTAAACAAACTGTCTACCTTTTGATTCTAATGAATGCCCCGCAAACGGGCGAATGATTAGTGCGGAAAACGTAAATATTCCAACGACAATGCCAATTAATTGGTCACTACCACCAAGTTCTTTTACAAATAGTGGTAAGGTAGGCAATGTCATCTGGAAGCCTAGAAAAATAAAAAAATTAGCCAGACAAATTAGTACGAAATCTCGTGACCATATTTTGTCGGCTTTTATATCAGTTTGTGTATTTGCTTGTGAGCTCATGTGATTCTCCTCTTTCTTTCGGTACTCGAAATATATTATACATGAGTTAATATGGAAAAGGAATGGATTTAATCAAAATAGTCCCTTGGATGGAAACATTGAAACTGTAAAACAGTAAGAAGAATGGATTATTTCAACATAAGACTGTGAACAGTACTATCGCTATGGTATAATGGACTTAGAAATCATATTATGTATGAAAGCCCAGCTGCAACTGGGCTTCTGATAAGCGGTTCCCCTAGAGGGTTCGGCTAGACAGATTGAATAGACCTCTCCCTTTCATTAGCGAAGGCAAATAGGGAAGGTCTATTTTTTATCGTTGATCATCGAAACAACTAAGGCAATTAAAGCAATCAAAAGTGTGCCAAAGCTACCTAATACCATCATTACTTCGTACATCCTCAGAAGGCATCACCACCATTATAGAAGGATTAGCCGACCGCTCCCTAAAAGAACCTTATCTTGTCTACGAGTATACCATAGCATTTCCAAATATGCGAACGTATATTCTATTTTCACACTAAAAAAATAGAATGAGGGGATTTTTTGCCCACCTCATCCTACTTTTTTTATCGGCTATTTTTGATGAGAAATGAAAAGACGAAAACACAACTAGGATTCATCGTCTTAGTCGTGTGGTGTCTACGATGCACAGCTTCCAGACCGAAAGTGGTTTCATTCAATCAAATTTTGCAAAGCGGACGGACATGGAGTACGTTATTTCATAAAATAACTTCATTTGAAAGTGTTGGCGGACATCAAGAACGTTAAATGCTGAATTTAGTCCGATAATACCTGTCATTCTAGTTAATAAAGGAACACATGTCCTTGAGCTCCTTATTAAGTTGATTTTTTCACTAATAAGGGAACGATTGTCCGGCAAAAAGATCTCCCATCCATTACTTCTCCATTGCCTCTTCAAGTTGCTCACGGAAAGCAAGTGCCCGAAACGGAAATCACGTTATTTCCTATCAAAATAGCAACGAACGATCCGAATAGTGCTAATTAAAATAATCGTACAACAAAGTCAGCTACTAGTAGCATAACTAATGCCACACCCCAGGCAATTGTTGTTGGAACAGACCAAACTAAAATTTGCTCTTTTACGTTTTTTATACCTAACATTCTATTTACTACCCAGAACAGACTATCATTGAAATAGGAGAAAATCATCGCACCTAATGCAGCCGCTTGTGCAGCTAACACCAAGTTTACATCCAAGTTCGCAACAATCGGTGCTGAGATCGATGCAGCTGTAATCATTGCAACGGTACCACTACCTTGAACTAAGCGAACAAATGTAGCAATAAAGAACGGTACTAAGATCGCAGGGATTGACCATTGTGCAACTTGTTCTGCAATTAAGTCCCCTGTACCACTTGCACGAAGAACATTACCTAATGCTCCACCCGCACCAGTTACAAGTAATATAATACCTGCTGTTTTAATTCCTTCTTCCATACGATCTAATGTTTCTGATTTACGAAGATTATTCGTAAGTGTATAAATCGCAACTAATAGTCCAAGCCCAACTGCAATTACAGGATTACCTATAAATTGGACATAAGAAAGGAATGTTTCATTCAACGTCACTGCCCCTAAATCGTGCAATGCTCCAAAGGTTGTATTAACAAAAATCAAGATAATAGGTATTAAAATTGGCATAATTGCTCTTACAAATGAAGGTAGTTCCTTCTCTCTTTCATCTACTGTTTCTAGAAATTCCTTATATACCGCTTCTTCATCTAAGCGAACAAATCCTTCGCCATCTTCAGCTGGAACTTGATGAATCTTTTTACCAATCCATTTTGCGTACATGACACCTACAATGATAATAGGTATTGAAAATAGTAATCCAACTAAAATCATCAGTCCAACATCTGCACCAAAAATACCCGCTACTCCTAATGGTCCTGGAGTTGGTGGAACGGCATGGTGTGTTACAGCTAAACCAACAGCAAGTGCTACCCCTAAAGCGATAACAGATTTTCCTGTTTTACGTGATAAAGCTTTAACTAACGGTTGTAAAATAACAAATGCAGAGTCTACAAATATTGGAATGGCAACAATATAACCAGCTACCGCCATTGCCCATTCCTCTTTTTTCTTTCCTAGCTTCTTAACAAGTGTATATGCAAGCTTTTCTGCTGCACCTGATACTTCTAAAATTCTTCCCATCATAACCCCAAGTCCGATAATAATACCGATTGATCCTAGCGTACTACCGAATCCATTGGTTATTTCTGTAACAACGTCTGTAGGTTTCATACCTCCGACAATACCTGTAACAGATGCTGCTATAAGAAGGGCAATAAAGGCATGTACCTTTGTTTTTAAAACCAATAAAATTAATAATGCGATCCCTAATATTAGGCCAATTATCATTTGTGTGCCTGATACTTCCATGATCTTTCTCCCCTCTTGGTGTACTGGCTTTCATATTTATAAACTGAGGTTAACACGTTAACCTCAGTTTATCTTCTATATTAAAGCGTTTCTCTTGTGAATTTCGGTGCATATTGTGCAGCCAATTTAATGCATTCTTCCATACTTACACTTGAAGCAATGTTTTTACCTGCGATATCAAATGCTGTTCCATGGTCGACAGATGTTCTTAAGAATGGTAACCCATTAGTTATAGAAATGGTTCTATGGAAATCTGTCATTTTTGCCGCAATATGTCCTTGGTCATGATATAACGATAATACTGCATCATATTTTCCATTCAATGCTTGGTAGAATACAGAATCTGCTGGGACTGGTCCAACAGCATCGATTCCATCTTCAACAGCCGCTTGAATTCCTGGTCCAATTTCATTAACCTCTTCCATTCCGAACAAACCACCTTCCCCACTATGTGGGTTAAGACCTGCAACAGCAAACTTACGATTTTCTACTCCTAATCGTTGTAATGCTTTGTCGCAACGACTTAAGTAGTCACGAACACGCTCTTTTGTCATTTGATTAATAGCATCTTTTAATGATAAGTGACGTGTTAAGAAGAAAATTCTCATGTCATTTACTTGGAACATTGTTAATGGATCTTTTGTATTTGCTAGATCTTCTAGCATTTCTGTGTGCCCGATATATGGAACATCCGCTGCTTTTAATGATTCTTTGTTAATTGGTGTTGTTGCTAAAGCTTTTACCACACCATCTTTTGCAAGGTTAACGGAAGTTTCAATGTATTCAAATGCTGCTTTACCACATTGCGCTTGAACCTCACCATATTGCAGCTCATCCATATTAATATTTTTTAAGTCAATTAGATCAACTGTACCGAATGTATATGAACCATCTTCTGGCTTTTCTATTACATTTACTGTCAAATTTGCCTCTACGATTTCAATTGCTTTTGTGAAAACATTGGCATCCCCTACAACTACTGGTTTACACATGTTGTAGATTTCCTCATTTGCTAAAGATTTAGCTGTGATTTCTGGCCCTATACCTGCTGGGTCCCCCATTGGAATCGCGATAATTGCTCTTTCGTTTGTCATATTATTGTTCCCTCCTGTTTGTTTTTGTTCGTAAATATTTCACACTTGTATATATGGCTTTTTTGTCACCGACCATCCCACCTTTGGTAACAATCGGTAAACCTGGGAAGTATCCACCTATCAAAGTTCCGTAAGCAGCCAATGGTAATACTTCATCCTCTAACTTAATTCCAGATGCCATACTTAAAGCACATAATGACGCTGTTACATCCCCACCACTAGTAAAACATCCTTGAATAGAATAATTTGTCTTTTCCAATACGCGTCTAGTTATTTTTGCAAGACCATCCGTTATCCGCTTCGCTAAGGCATCCTGAGTAGTATTTTCTCTTTCAGCAATTGCTTTAAAATCAACGAGGCCAGCGCCTTCTTTATGGGTTGTAATAATTAATACGTCATTCTGGTGTATTTTTTCTAATGCTACTTGTATGGCTCTCTCTACTTCATCCTCCCAGCTTGGTTTTAATGTAGCTAGTTTTTCCGCAGAGACATAAACCGGTGATGAATTAGTCTTTTCCTTTAGGTATTGAAGCTGACGACCTGAAAGTGATGTAACACTTCCGACCGTTACAATTACCTTGCTATTTTTCACCAACTGATGGGAATATGCTTTTGCATACGCAGCAGTTAGTGGTCCAGGGTCAACCGGTACAAGAGTCGCGTTTTGAACATCTACCATGGTTTCCGCTATTGTTTCAATATCTTCATCTGTTACTGCATCCACCACAATGATTCGATTACCAGAATCTATTTGATTTTGAATGGCAGCTCTTAGTGAATCTATACTAGTCAATACCTTATCTAATCCGATATGTCCTACAGTATGTTTACTCTGTTCTTCAACAATCCCTGGAACATAGGATTGGGTAATTGGCATGACTGGATCTTTGGCTACATCCGTATCTTGAACAGGGACACCCTCTACTAATAGATAGCCCCCAGATGAAATTCTGCCCGAATCAGGGAATGATGCAACAACAATTGCTACACTGTTTTCCCCTACTGCATCAAGTACTGTATCGATTTCGAGGCCGATTTTCCCACGTACTGTACTATCAATTCGTTTACATATCACTTTTGCATCCCATTTTTGCAAGTTTTGCATTGCTAGATTTACCCGGTTTACGACTTTATCATCTGATGCATAACGGGAGTCTGTATCAATGCATACTGCGTCTAATTCCTGGGAGTCTGGTATTTGATCACTAAACACAACAGTTGCAGAGGAGAATCCCTGTTTACTCAATCGCACCCCTGTTGCATTAGCACCTGTTAAGTCATCCGCTATTACCCCAACTTTCATGATGCCACACCTCGTTTGTTATAAAATATCTATTGTTTCAGATAATATGTTTCTATCATTATCAGCAATATCCTCATCTGTAATAAATCCAGTTAGTTCGTTTAAGCCACAAACTTTCGAAAAAGCCTTCTGATTAATCTTACTTGAATCGGCAACTAGCCAGGTTTTGTCTGCAGCTTGAATCATAAGCTGTTTTACTAGCGACTTCTCAAAGGTTGGTGAAGTGACACCTGCATTTAAATCGATAGCATGCGCCCCTAAGAAAAATAGATCCACATGAATAGTCTTTAAAAGCTGATGGGTTTGCGGACCGAATAATGCTCCCACATCATTTTGAAGTTCGCCGCCTGTTACGATTACTTTCAACGTACTGTCTACTAACTCAGCTGCAATTTTTATATCGTTTGTAATAACCGTTACATTTTCACGATTACGTAAAAGTCTAGCTAACTCTAATGTAGTTGTTCCTGAATCTAGTAAAATTGTTTGACCATCTTTAATATAAGAAAGCGCTTTTTGAGCTATGATTCTTTTTTGCTCTATTCTTCTACTTTCCTTTGTTAAGAAAGGGGTTTCCGTAATGAGCGGTTTCGGCAAAACAGCTCCCCCATGAATCCGGATAACCTGCCCTTCCTCCTCCAGCTGATCTAAGTCTCTTCGAATCGTCATTGGTGATACATTGAGCTCTGTCGCAAGGAAATCAATTTCAACTTTGCTGTTTTTTCTCACCTGCTGCATAATCCTGTCTCTTCGTTCAGTTGGTTGCATAGGATCAGCCCTTCACAATGTTAATTTTAAACATTACTTTGATAATTACTAACGCAATTATGTTACTTTATAACAAAAATGTCAAGTGAATCTGTTAATTTTTATCATATTAATCGTATATAGTTATAGTGGTTTTCGTTTGATAGCTCCGTGTGGTGTTCAACATTTTAATTGCCTTCTTTTGCTATTCATAAAAAAAGACTCCCCAAATTTAGGAAGCCTCCTCGTATTACTCTACAATTACACCACAAGCTACTCGCTCCCCTGCATCGCCAGAAGGCTGTGATTCATAATCATCTGCTTCTGAATGAATCATAAGCGAAGTACCACCTTCCTTAAGAAGGGAATTTTCTTTTCCTTTTTCTAAAGTAACTAACTCTGCTAGAACTTCTGCTTTAACAGTACCATCCTCAGCTACCTCAATATTGGGTAAATCTCCCGCATGTGGTCCTTCTGGGTCATTAAAGCCATGGTTTGCATTTGTTGGATTGAAGTGTCCTTCAGCAGAGCCAAAGGTCGGAGTCTGACATTTTCCAACTGCATGAATATGGAATCCATGAATACCCGGAGAAAGCTGCGTTGCTTCTAGTGCAATAAGTACTCCATCTTTCTTCTGCTCTAGCATTGCCTCTCCGATAATGTCTCCACTTGTATTTACCATAGATACCAGAATCGTTGTTTTGGATTCATCTAGATTACTAATCGCTTCCATCCCAGGGTCGTCTTCACCATGTCCCTGTATATCCTCGACATTATCATCTGCATTTCCACAAGCACTTAAGATAATAAGTACCATTAGAAAACAGATTATACGTTGTAATTTCAAAATATATCCCTCCAAGAGTAGATGTATTCCTAACCATTGTTTACAAGTTACTGACAGAATAAACATGAGAAACATTACTGAAACTCATACCTCACCATTTATTTTTTGATATAATAAGAAGGGTATTGAATATAAGGAGGGTCATTTTCATGGGATTATTTGATGGCATGATGGGAAATGCATCCGAGGTAGACACAAAAACGGCTGAGAAGGAACTTAAAGAACTTCTCTCCAATTCAGAAAATGTTGAACACGCTTATAAACTTATCCGTGATTTGTTTGTGTTCACAAACAAACGTCTGATATTAGTAGATAAGCAAGGGGTAACTGGAAAAAAAGTAGAATATCATTCCATACCTTATAAAAACATCACACACTTTTCAATTGAAACTGCAGGAACGTTTGACTTAGACGCAGAATTAAAAATTTGGGTATCAGGAAATTCTACCCCTATCGAAAAGACATTTAACAAACAACTGAACATCTACAAGGTCCAGAGTGTATTAGCTGATTATGTTTGTGGATAGGAAAAGGATGGAGCATAACTAAAGCTTTCCACTCCAAATCCTAACGACAACACGATAGGATTTGGAGTGCCACTTTCTCAACGGTAAGAGCTTTATTCTTAGTTGATGAAAACTATGCAGTAACATATCAAAAATTGCTCTGATTACAAATTGTGAATTAATATAACGCTCGCTGCTATACCGCTTCGGAAATACACTTCGCTTTCCGCGGGCGGCTGATGAGCCTCCTCGTGCTACGCACTGTGGGGTCTCACCGATGCCTTTTCTCCCGCAGGAGTCTTCGTGTATTTCCTACGCTAGTGAAGTAGTAACACTTTTCTTTAAACAAGAAATCACCATCAGCGGAGGCAGAATACGAAGACTCCACGAAAATATAAACCAAATTTCTTCGTGCGATGCAATGCTGCCGTAGCGGAAATCACGTAGCTGTTGATTATCAACAAAGTATACAAGTCATCCTAAAAGAAAAACCCTAACTAATTCTCCATTCGAATTTTATTGATTAGTTAGGATTTTTCTTTGACTAAAACACTTCTTCTTAATCGTTTTCTAGAGTCATACTACTGCTGTTTCTTTATACTGTCTTTTTTGAGGTGTATGGTTTTTCAAAAATGGAATCACCCATCTGTCTAAACCGTAACGACCTGCATTATATCCAGCTACGATTAAAAATATGGTTAGTAACACCATTTGTGCATTTGTGCTTACTGTCCCACTGAACAAGAATGCGAAATTCATTGTAATACCCATTAATGCTGCAAAATTTGTGAAGATACCTAGTATTAATGCTGCTCCAACTAATACTTCGCCCCACATTACTAAAAAGCTAAATAATCCAGCGTTTGGAATTGCAACTGCTTCTAGAAATGCTGCCCACCAGACTTGTACAGCTGGATGATCGCCACCCGCACTTGCCACTGCTCCATGCAAGAAGCCACTTGCATCAAACCCTCCACCTG
The DNA here is from genome assembly GCF_042684965.1 of Ornithinibacillus salinisoli. Lineage (NCBI taxonomy): Bacteria > Bacillati > Bacillota > Bacilli > Caryophanales > Bacillaceae > Ornithinibacillus > Ornithinibacillus salinisoli. Next base: position 9,164 of record NZ_JBHUMI010000019.1, on the reverse strand, counting down.
TTATTTTCCCTAAACCACTTGTGAACCAGCTATATCCAATATATATTCGAATGATTGCTAATACTCCCGCGAAAATTTTATTACTCCGAATGAATTTCATCATGTTTTCCATCTCCTTTATCGTTTGTTCACCATTTCACAATATATAGTGAGTGTGTTTCCTAATTACACTTTGATAATACCATCTAATTTAAATTAAGTAAATACTAATTGTTCATTGTTTCACAATTAATTCATTGAATATGTCAAAATCGTGAATGCATTTTCGAAATCAAAATGGGTTACATTGATATTTTTTCCGTTGACATATTCTTTGCTTGCGTTATACTGTTTATATACATATATACAGTATAACAGTTGATTATGTTTTAGGAGGTTACCCTATGCTTTTACATAACTGGAAACAAGCTTACTCGCTAGCCAAATTTGAGCTAAAGGCTTTCGAAAGAATATCTATCATTTCTATACTCATTTATTTACTTGTGATGCAATTCGTTGTTGTAAAATTACTCGAATGGCATTTAGACAGTAGCCAAGTTCGTAGCGAGGCAATTTTTCTATTAATTTTCTTAGCAGCGATAACATTCTTAAAACCAAAAGAACTACAAAGCCAACCGATAAATTCAAATATAATGGCGTCACCAGTTTTAATCATGCAAAAACAGTTACCTATTAATGAGGATACGATGATAAAAAGTAGATTTATCATTCACTTTTTATACACTGTCCCATTTCAAATTCTAATACTTATTGGTTTGTATTTCCTTTCATCATTACATGAGTTGTTACATGTTGGATCATTTATTGCCTTTATTATATTTTGGTTATCGTTAGGAGTATTATTTGGAAATGTATTAATCAAGGTTGAAATTCGAAGAAAGTACTCTTACATCAGAGATCTTTTAAGAGGAATTATTTTATACTTTATTGCCACAACTGCAATAATATTTATCCGAAATGAATTCAACTATGGACTTATAGATGGATCAATTTATCTTACACAAAGATGGCCATGGTTAACCACATTGGTTTCCGTTATTATTGCATTCCTATGTTTCAATTTATGGATACGCAATATGAAAAAGAGCCTGGAAAAAACAGATTACATGTAAGGAGGAGATAACGTGCTCGGGAGCTGGAAACAGGCTAAATCAATTGCTTTTTTAGAATGGAAAATGTCATTTTGGAAAAGTATTTTCTCTCTATTAATTGTTTTTACAGTTTATACAAGCTTGATCTTATTTACTTACAGCATGTCTGATCGTGCCGTTGGTATTGCGGATGTATTATTCATTCTGTTATTTACGTTTGTACCTACATGGTGTAAACCTAAAGAATTTCAATATCAGCAAATTAACGGAAACTTATGGGCATCACCTTCTATAGTCATGATCCAAAATCTTCCTATAACGAAAGATGTAATTATTAAAAGTAGGCTAATTTTATATTTCTTTCATTCGTTTCCCATACAATTGTTAACTTTAGTCCTGATTTACATTTTATCAGAAGAAATCCAACTTGCTGTTTCTCCTGTTAGCTATTTCGTATTTATCATAATTTGGTTATCCTTTGGAATCTACGTAGGATATGGGGTTGTTACAACAGATACTGGTACAAAAGCTAGTCATACTGGCAAACTTACAGTATTTTTAGGCTTCTTCGTACTTATTGCCCTCCTATTACTTGTAGCTTCTTTTCCAATCTTTTTTCAGCATGGGATTGTTGAATGGTCCATGATAATAGCTCAAAGGTATCCATTTCTATCTACTACGATCTCCATTGTATTTGTATGTCTGGGAATACAGTATTGGAAAGCTATAATGAAAAAAACGATGAATCAAGTGGATTATCTCTAACTAGTCCATTGCAAAGAAAGGATGGTGTAACGTGGAATTACCTATTAGGCTTTCCAAAGATTCGAGGGAACCAATTTACCATCAAATTGAAAGCCAATTAAAGGCATTAATAGCCGGTGGGCATTTACCAACAGGAACCTCGCTCCCATCCATTCGTACACTCTCGAAGGATTTGGAGATTAGTGTCATTACTACTAGACGCGCATATCAAAACTTGGAAATGCAAGGGTTTATCCAAACATTACAAGGAAAAGGAACCTTCGTAGCGGAAATTGAAGGATCACTCAAAGAAGAAGTAAAAGTTTCTTCCGTTCGCAAAGTAATTGAAAATGCTGTAGAAGTAGGACTTAGTTACGACTATTCTCTCGATCAAGTTGAGGGAATCTTTACCGAAATTATAAATAACCATCGTAAGAAGAAAGGAGATAAATGATAAATGATGCCTTATGCCATTGAAGTTTCTCATATCAGGAAGCAAATTGATGATTTTCATTTAGGACCGATAGATTTAAAAGTAGAACCTGGAACAATTACTTCTTTAGTTGGCAACAATGGCTCCGGTAAGAGTACCTTATTAAAACTCATGATGAATTTAGTTAACCCTGATCTGGGATATGTTAAGGTATTCTCTCAATCCATTTACGGTCAAGATGAAAGCTGGAAAAATCTCGTTGCCTATCAACCTCAAACAATCATTGGGTGGAATGTTTTCACTGGCAATGCCCTTAAGGAATTAATTTCTTCATTATATGTAAACTGGGACGATACACTATTTGATAAGTTGGTTGATTTATTTAACATTCCACTAAATAAAAAGTTTGGAAAATTGTCCCAAGGTGTTCAACAGAAATTAAATCTTGCATTAACTATACCTAGAAATGCACCATTATTAATACTTGATGAACCAACATCTTTCATGGATATTCCATCTAAAAAAATCTTAATGGATGTTTTAGTAGATTGGATGGATCAAGGTGATCGAGCTATTATCATAGCCAGTCATCAAATTGAAGATATTCGGAAACTTTCCGATTACTTATTCGTACTACATAACGGAGAAATGATTGGTAACTTTGAAAAAGAGGCTTTAACCGAAAGCTACAAGCGTTATTGGACAAATACACTATTGCCTAATGATCCAGTTCCTGGCGAGGTTTCACGTAATCATCAGCAGATTATTTCGAATCAACCCGAAATGACAGAAGCATTTTTCCAGGAACAAAACGTACAGTGGACGAATCGTACAGCTCTAGATTTAGAAGAGATTATCTCAATATTGTTAGATAAACCAATCAAAAAATAATCGTTAGAGGTGAGGCCATGATATTTTCCATTATCCAGCTGTTATTTATACAATTACTTTTACCCGCTGGATTTCTCATTTTGCTGTGGAAGTCTAATGTCCATAGTCGATTAGAATGGATAACATTACTCTTGTCTGGAGTGATGATTATAATGTGGCTATTCTTATCCGGACGTTGGGATTGGGTAAGTTACTATGTAAGATTTATATTTTTAATCCTGCTCCTCCTTACTACTTTTCGTTCTTGGCGGAAGATAAGACAAAATAAATTTAAATCGGCCACAAAAACTACGAAAAAATTCTCAATTGGGGTAAATGTGTTTTTAATAGCTATCTTCGGGTTTTACAATATATTAATCCTTAGTAGCTATACAACGGATGAAGAGGAAATAGAGCTTTTGTTTCCTTTACAGGAGGGGACATATTATGTTGGGCACGGCGGAGGTCATCCCATGATGAATTATCACAACGAGTACCTTCCCCAACAATATGCGTTAGATGTTACTAAATTAAATAAATTTGGTACTCGGACAAAGGGAGTTTACCCAAAAGACTTAGAGAAATATGAGATTTTCCGAGATCCACTTTATAGTCCGTGTAGTGGGGAAGTTTTAGAAGCTAGAGATGGTTTACCGGATCTGATTCCTCCAGAGTCTAATCCAGATCAACCAGAAGGAAATTATATTGCACTTCAATGTGAACAGGAGGTGGTCGTCTATATTGCACATATGCTAGAAGGAAGTGTCTCTGTTCATGAAGGGGATCAAATCCAAGCAGGGACACTCATTGGCCTAGTTGGGAATTCGGGGAATACAACGGAACCACATCTACACATCCACGCAGAAAAAGATGGGGTTGGAATACCGATGACATTTAATGGCCGATTTCTTACAAGAAATAGTTTAGTATGGTAGGAATTAAGAAGGAAAAGATAGAACAGACGAAAGGGTGAACCACGAATGGAAGTTATGTTAACCGTACAGGAACTTGAAAAATCATTTAAAGACAAAAAGGCATTGAGGAACATCTCCTTTGACGTTCGTAAAGGAGAAATCATGGCTATTTTAGGACCAAATGGAGCAGGAAAATCAACAACAATTCGAAATATCATGGGGATCATGTATCCGGATTCTGGTTCCATTATTTTTCACAATAATAATGGAAAGGAAATTCCTCGTCATAAAATCGGATATTTACCAGAGGAACGCGGTCTTTATAAGAATGTAAAGGTGATGGATATCTTACTTTACTTAGCAGATCTAAAAGACTACCCAATAAATAAAGCAAAAGAACGGGCACTAAAATACCTTAAAAAGTTTGATTTAGAAGGTAAAGAAAATGTAGCTGTTGAGGAGCTATCCAAAGGGATGGGACAAAAGGTGCAATTCATTGGTTCGATACTACATGAACCAGAGCTACTCATTTTAGATGAGCCATTCTCAGGACTCGACCCAGTAAGCCAGGACCTTTTCAAGGAAGAGATTCGAAGTCTTGCAAATAAAGGTACTGCAATTCTGCTATCATCTCATCAAATGAACTTAGTAGAGGAAATGTGTGACCGTTTATTCATGATTCAAAACGGCCAAAAAGTAATATATGGAACGTTAGATGATGTAAAAAAAGAATATGCTAATTTCAAATGTACTATTAATGGGAAGAATGAGCGCTCTACATTGGAGAAAATATCCCACGTACATCGTGTAGAACAAAACAACGATGTTTCGGTTCTCTATTTGGATAAGGATGTCCAGCCTACAACATGGATAAAAAATCTACCAGATAGCCTTGTAGTGAAAGAATTAAAGCTAAATCGCATTACTCTTCATGAGATTTTCATCGATGTTGCTACAGATAAAAACTTACTAAGGGAAGCAGGTGAAGCAAATGCGTAATGCAATGAAAGTAGCAAAATGGGAAATAAAGCGAAATTTAAAGAACAAAACATTCATCATTGGGTTATTTTTAACACCTGCTATTTTTCTCGTATTTTTTCTAGTAGGAAATCTTTTTAATGATTCAGAAGAAGAAATGGAGTCAACAACGGTATTTGTTAACGATGAATTAGATACATTTTCAAGCTTGCAGGAAGCAGCAAATACATACGAGTTAAACTGGGAAATGAAACGTACAGAATTAACTGAGGATGAGGTACAAGATGAATTGGAAAATACGGAAAATACAGCATATATCTTTTTAAGCGAACAAGCTTTTGAAGAGGGTGTTGTACCTGTATATACGAGCGAGGAAATTGACCCGTATTTTTCAGTCCAAGTCCAACGACTAAGTGAACCACTCCAAAGTTTACGTATTGCACAATTAGGGTTATCAGAGGAAGAAATGGCAGTCATATCACAAGGTGTACTATTTGAAGATATAACTGCTGTTGAACAATCCCCTACAGAAGATATGGAAGAAGGTACTTCATCTGATGCAACGATGGAACGTATCATTCCAGGGGTTTTTGCAGGTGTTATTTTATTTGCAATTGTCATTACAGGCATGATGATTTTCCAAAGCGCCTCACAAGAAAAGAAAGATAAGATTGCTGAAATTATTTTATCATCATTGACACCTGGAGAGTTAATGCAAGGAAAAATTATCGGTTATTTCGTTTTAGGTATGTTCCAAGTAGCTGTCTTATTACTGTTTGCTATACCAATCGCATTATGGCAAGTGGATATGCCTATACTAGAGTACTTATTAGTACCTGAAACATTACTACTAGTCATTATCGCGATATTAGGATACCTGTTATTTTCCGCTATTTTTGTTGGTCTTGGAGCAACAATGGCAGATATGTCTACTTCTTCAAATTTCCAAGGTATGGTGATGATGCTACCTTTCATTTCATTCATCCTTGCCGGACCAGTACTTAGTGACCCAAGTGGTATGGTTGCCAAAGTGGCTTCTTATGTACCTTTTACAGCTCCAGGCGTATTAATCATGCGACTGTCCATGTTGGAGGAATGGCCATGGGTTGAAGTTATCATCGCCTTAGTCGTACTCATTATTAGTATTTGGTTATTTATGAAGCTAGCCGGTAAAATATTTAAAGTTGGTATTTTAATGTATGGAAAAAACGCAACACCCGGTGAAATTTGGAAGTGGATACGATCATAACGTGAAAACTTCTGTTGCGGTTTTGGCCCAACAGGATATGGGTCACCGCGACTTTTTAGCCATCGCAAGTAGAAAAAGGTGGCCATTTCTTTTACGATGTAGCTCATACAAACGTTTACTACAATCAATGGGACGCGTAATGTACAAAATATGAAATAACGCACTAATTATCAGACCAAATCGCATATGATTTGGTCTTTTCTTTTTTTCTTATATCTCAACGATTATTGGATAGCATACAAAATTGCAACCTAGATAACATAATGTCTACAATCGCCTACGTGCTATCTACTATGTTAATTAGTACGCTATTTGCCATCCTTGATTTTAATAAACCCAGTGAGTAGTTGTAATTTTATGATAATATAAAGGTAGAGTTTGTGAGGGACCGTTCTTAAACAGGAAGTTTAAAGAAACAAGAAAAGCAAAAAACCTATTTTATGATAAGGGAGATTAATATGTTATTTTCTACAATGATTATTGGCTGGATAGGAGTTTTAATATTTTTTGTTATTGTTTTTACATTTCAAAAGATGGCTAAAAATAAAGAATTTGCATTCATGCACATATTAATGGGACTAATGTATGCGATGTGGCTTCCTTTACCATTGGCTTTATATCAATTACTTAATTCAGAACTTCTACAAATAGGTACAATATTTGGATTAACTTTTCTACTTATGTTAGTAATTACAATGGCACTTCAAACAGGTCATATTACATTCATTGTGAAACACAATGATGATAAGGCAATTACGGAAAAAAATGCAGATTATATGATGGCTACATTATCTAATCCGTTCGAAAGTTTAGCAGGTGTTTTTAAATGTATTTGGGCATTCTTTTTAGGTATCACTTTCTGGAATAGTGGAGAAATGTTAATGGCAAGTCTTATGTTTTTATTCAGTTTACTGTTTTTTTATTATTTATTTATAATGCTTGATACAAGTTTAATAAAACGAGTTAAGTTGTTTTCAAAAGTAAAACCAAATCCATTTATAATTAATCTTGAAGCGTTATTTTTTTTCATCATATTAATGAGTTATATTACCTTTAATATCTAGAAGTATAGTCTACCCTCCGAGAAAAGAATTTTTAAGAAAACAGATATTGATTGTGGATTATTTAAGTAAAGCTATTCATTCAAATATTGGGCTTATTGGAATAAGAAATTTGCAAGGGAGGTAATAAAAATGAATCATTTTATTAAATGGTTTGTAGTCTCAATATCATTAGCACTTATAGGTTTAATCGTTGTATCTAATGTCGAAGATTGGACGACGTTATCAGGGGAAACGAATAGAAAGTTATTGTTCCTGGGAACCTCATCCACATTTGTTTTAGTGTTTCTTTCTGTTTTCTTTTTGTTCAAAGCCAATTTTGAGCGTAAAAAATCGAAAATAGTTATATCCGTATTTACATCTTTATTTCCGTTGGTAGTACTCGTAATGAATAGCTTAATTTTTACAGTCTGGTTTATTGAGAAATAAGATTTGTACTTATACAACGGGGGACACTCTGCTCCATTTATCCTTTGAATTGGTTTGCCTGTATCTATCTTATCTGATTAAGCAAAAAAATTATGGTTTAGGACCTATGACCAATGTTATTTTCCAAAGGCTGATTTCTAAAAGATAGGTGTTTTTAGTTATAATTTGCCATTGTTGATTTAATAAACCAAGTGAGTAATTGTAATTATACGTTAAAATAAATGTAGAGTTTGTGAAGGAACGTTCTTAAACGGGGAGTTTAGTTGAATAAGCAAAAGTGTAAAAAATGAATTCAAGAATTTTTATTGGGGGAATTTTATGATATTACATACTAATATTTGTGGTGACGGAGATCCTTTAATTCTTATCCACTCTGGTGGAATGACTGGATTAACCGAATTTCAGGAACAGAATGAATACTTTTCAACCCGGAATTTCAAGGTGATTAGACCCGATTTAAGGGGACATGGAAAGTCTGTTGGAAAAATCGATAATTACTTTACTAATTGTGTTACAGATTTAAATGATACCTTGGAATTTCTAAAAGTTGAAAAATGTCATATTGCTGGAGTTTCATTAGGTGGAATTACAGCCTTGCTATTTGCTAAGAGTTTTCCAAATAAAGTAAAGTCTCTTAGTTTTTCAGGAGTATTCCCTGTTGAACCTAATAATTGGGCTGAACTATTAAGAGAAGAAGCTGAACACTATGAACATTTGTTTAATAATAAAGAAGCTGTATCCTTTTTAAATGAGATTCATGGGAAAAATGATTGGAAGACTTTACTTCAATCTTTCAATGATGATGATTTTTATCCCTTTGATAAGACAGGTGATGTTTCTAGTCTTAATATTCCAACTCTATGTATTGTTGGTGAAAAGCAAAAGCTAGAAGTTTCTGCTGCCATAACTTATAAGCGTCTAAATTCTAATATCAATATATCTGTTGTTCCTTTTGCTGGTCACTTGGTTCATAGAGATCAACCAGATTTATACTCCCAAATATTGGGTACATTTCTGTCAAATAACACCATGGCTAAAGCAGTGCACACGGCAAAGTAGGCACTGTAAAAGCGACCTAAAGGAGCTTAAACAGATGTCGCACATATGGTAGAAGTGTAAGCGAAGTATTCTGCCGGATCGGGTTTGTAGCACTCAATTGAATAAGATTGTGAAAGTAAACCAACGCAAAAGTAATGTCGGGGTCTATATATGATTTGCAACAAAGTACGAAAACTATCCAAAAGAAAAATCCAAACTAATTCGAATTGTGAACTGCCCCCCGTCAAGTAGACAGTGGAAATAATAAAAATGATTTAGGCGGCCATCGTCCTGTATTCCATAGGACTGTGGCCGTTTAGTTTTTTTTGATACCTATCATGATTGTAAAAGTACATA